>CAZWKH010000025.1:0-14292 GCA_964633885.1 uncultured bacterium
CAGCGCGGAGAGGGAACGGAGCACCGACGCCCCGGTCCAGGCGGCCAGGCTGCGCAGAGGCCGCCGCAGCCCGTGGGGAGGCGATCCGCGCCGGCTCACCGGCGCGGCCCTCTCTCCAGCAGGGACGCCACGGCATCCGCCGCCCGCTCGGCGGCGCCTCCCCCGCCGAGGCGCTCGCGCAGCGGGATCAGGTACCGCTTCTGCTCGGCTCGCTCGACGGGATCGAAGAGGATGCGGCGGGCGACCGCCCTCACACGCGCCGGGGAGAGGTCGTCCTGCAGCAGCTCCGGGACCCGCGTACCCCCGGCCGCGATGTTGACGAGCCCCACGGTGCGGATCTTGACCAGCCCGCGCGCCAGCCACCAGTTGATCGCAGAGGTGCGGTACACCACGGCCAGCGGCCGGCCCAGAAGCCCCGTCTCCAGCGTGGCGGTCCCGCTGGCCACCATGGCTGCGTCCGCCGCGCCGAGAAGCCCTGCGGCGGGGCCGGACCAGAAGGGGATCCCCGCCCGCTCCGCGGGGGCGAAGAGCCTGTCCGGAAGACCCTGCGCCCGGCTCACTGCCACCATCGCCCCCTCATCGCGCAGGGGGGCGGTGCCGGCGACCAGAGCAGGCAGGATGGCGCGGACCTCCTGGGCGCGGCTGCCGGGAAGGAGTGCGAGCAGCGGACCTTCGGCGGGCGCGGCCAGGCGCTCTCTCACCGAGGCGGGATCGGGCAGGGGCGGGGTCTCGTCGAGGAGCGGATGCCCCACGAAGACGGCGTCGATGCCGGCCTCGCAGAAGAGGGGCTCCTCGAAGGGGAACACCACCAGGAGCCGATCCACCGCTCTCGCGATTCCGGGACGGCGCTCACGACGCCAGGCCCAGACCTGCGGCGCGATGTAATAGGCCACGAGCCTTCCGGCTTCGCGGGCGCGCCGCGCCAGGCGCAGGTTGAAGCCAGGATAGTCGACGGGGATCACGACATCGGGCCGCCAGGCCTCGATCTCGCGAACGGTACGCTCCAGAAGATTGCGGAAGTAGGGCAGCCGGCGCAGCACCTCGCCAAAGCCCAGGACGGAGAGGTCCTCCACCCGAGCCAGGAGATCCGCCCCTTCCGCGGCCAGTGCGTCGCCCCCCAGGCCCCGCACTTCCACCGGGCCCAGGCGGCGCCGCAACGCCCTGAGGAGGCCCGCGGCGTGGCGGTCTCCTGATGCCTCGCCCGCCGACAGGAACAGGCGGACGGCCATCAGAGCCCTCCGTGCTGCCTCGCGATCGCCTCTTCCACCGCGACCATGACCCGCAGGGTGCGCAGGGCCTGGGCGCCGGTCACGCCCTCGCCGGGCTCGCCCCGGACCGCGCGGGCGAAGGCTTCGTGTTCCGCCGCGAGCGGGTCCTCGCCCTCGGGGCCCTCGCGGCGATGGTCCAGCGCGCGCTGCATGTCGAGCGCCCCCCCCGAGCGCATCGCTTCCTGGAGCAGGGCCCCGCGCTCTTCCTTGAGCCGGTAGACCTCTCCCACCCGCGCGGCGCAGTCGGCCGAGATGTAATGGCCTGGAAGAAACATACGGAACTTGCGTACCCGCTCCAGGGAGACGCGGCTCACGGTGAGGTTGGCCACCGCGCCGCCGGGGAAGCGGAGCCGGGCGTTGGCGATGTCCACGCGGTCCGTCACCACCGCGACTCCCGCCGCGTCCACCGCCACCGGTTCCTCGCCCACGAAGGCCAGGGCGAGATCGATGTCGTGGACCATGAGGTCCTGCACCACATTGAGGTCCAGGTTGCGCGGCACCAGCGGGGCGAGGCGGTGCGCCTCCACGAAGAGCGGGGCGGGCACCTTGCCTAGCAGACCGCGCAGGGCGGGGTTGAAGCGCTCGACATGGCCCACCTGGAGCACGAGGCCGGCCCGCGCGGCGAGATCCACCAGGGCCTGCGCATCCTCGACCCGGCCGGTGATCGGTTTCTCCACCAGAACGGGCTTTCCCGCGCGCAGGGCGGCCTCGACGATGTTCCGGTGGGATCCCGTGCTGCTGGCCACCACGGCGGCGTCGCACTGGGCGAGAGCCTCCTCGAGGGTCGCGGCGGCATTGGCGCCCCACAGCCCGGCCACCTCGGCGGCGCGCTCCGGGATCCGGTCGTACACCGCCGCCAGGCGGAAGCTGCGCGCCGAGGCGAGCTTCTCCGCGTGGCGCGCGCCCAGGTAGCCGGCCCCGAGCAGAGCGGCGGCAAGACGGGGCGCGGCGGCGCTCACCGGGTGACGCCGCGTTCCGAGCTCTGCATGAACTCGACCAGGGCGCGGACCTCGGGGCAAGTCGGAACCTCGCGCTCCACCCGCGCCAGCGCCTCCGGCACCGTCAGCTTGCTCCGGAAGATGATGCGGTAGGCCAGCCGAAGGGCGGCGATCGCCTCCGGCGTGAAGCCGCGGCGCGCGAGCCCCACCACATTGATGCCGAAGGCCTCGGGGGGATTCCCGGCCACCTTCGTGAAGGGAGCGACATCCTGGGGGATGCGCGATCCCCCCCCGATCATGGAGTGGGCCCCGATGCGCACGAACTGGTGCACAGGGGTGACGCCCCCCACGATCGCGTAGTCCCCGACCGTCACATGCCCGGCCAGGTTGGCCGCGTTGGCCAGGATGACATGGTGGCCGAGGATGCAGTTGTGGGCGACATGGGCGGTAGCCATGATGAGGCAGTCGCTCCCCACCACCGTCGCCCCCTCGTGGGTCGCGCGGTGCAGGCTCGCGAACTCGCGCACCACGGTGCGGTCCCCCACCTCGAGGCGGGTCGGCTCCCCGTGGTACTTGAGGTCCTGAGGCTCCATGCCCACGGCGGCGTGGGGAAAGATGCGGCAGTCGCGCCCGATCTCCAGGTGTCCGTCCAGGATCGCGTGGGCGCCCACGGTGGTGCCCCCGGCCACGCGCACATGCGGCCCCACGATGGCGTAGGGCCCGATGACGACGCTGTCGTCCAGCTCGGCCTTGCGGTCCACTACCGCGGTAGGTGCAATCTCGGCCATGCGATCTCCTCAGCGGTCGACGACGGTGGAGAGGAGCTCGGCCTCCGCCACCAAACTGCCGTCCACGAATGCTTTCCCCATCATCTTGCAGATGCGCCCTTTGAGCTTGACCAGGTCGAGCTCGAAGCGCAGCTGGTCGCCGGGCTTCACCGGGCGCCGGAACTTCGCCGCGTCGATGCCCATGAAGTAAACGAGCTTCTCCTTCGGCCGCTCCACCTTGTTCAGGAGGAGCACGCCCCCGGTCTGGGCCATGGCCTCCACGATGAGCACCGCGGGCATGATCGGGTGTCCGGGGAAGTGCCCCATGAAGAAGGGCTCGTTCTGGGTCACGTTCTTGATGCCCACCACGCGGTCATCCGTCAGCTCGAGGATGCGGTCCACGAGGAGGAAGGGGTAGCGGTGGGGCATGATCTGCGAGATGGCCTCGATGTCCCAGAAATGGTTCTTCCCGTCCGGCCGGGGCGGCAGGTCAAAGCCCGTCGCGCGCCGCTCGGCCTCGGCCAGCGCCTTGACGAAGGCCACATGGCTCTCGTGGCCGGAGCGCCAGGCCAGCACATGCCCGCGCACCGGGCGCCCGAGCAGGGCGAGATCCCCGAGCAGGTCGAGCACCTTGTGCCGGGCGAACTCGTCCGGGAAGCGGAGCCCCTCGGCGTTGGCCACCCGGTCCTCCTCAACCACCACCGCGTTGCCCAGGGAGCCGCCCTGGATCAGGCCGGCCTTGAGCAAGGGGTCCACATCCCGGCGCAGCACGAAGGTCCGCGCGGGCGCAATCTCGCGGGCGAAGACCTCGGGCACCACATCGAAGGCGACATGCCGGGTGCCGATCACCGGGTTCTCGTACTCGATGGTGAAGTCGACCCGCAGGTTCGGGTGGGGCAGGCCGATCAGCTCCGCGTTGCCGCGGGTGAGCCGCACCTGGTGGGGAATCTCGAAGTAGCAGCGCGGCGCGTCCTGTTCCTGGAAGCCGATCCTGCGGAAGAGGTCCACATAGGGCCCGGCGCTCCCGTCCCCCGGCTCGCCCGGCTCCCGCGCGTCGATCTCGATGCGCAGGTTGTCGATGCCCACTCCGCTCACCGCGGCCAGCAGGTGCTCCACGGTGTGCACCTCGGCATCGCCGGCGCGCAGGATCGTACGGCGCCCCTGCCCCGCGTCGTAGGTGGCGTTCTCCGCCGCGACCTTGACCTCGGGCCGGCCCGGGAGGTCCGCGCGCACGAAGACGACGCCCGTTCCCGGCGGGGCCGGAAGGAAGGTCACCCGGCAGCGCTCGCCGGTGTGAAGGCCGAAGCCCTCGTAGCGTGCCTCGCCGGCCAGGGTCGTCTGCCGCTCGTTCACCGGGTGCTCCTTCTCGGTTCGGAGACGGTTTTCTCCGCGGTGCCGCCGCTCTCCAGCGCACGCACGCGGGCTTCCAGGTGCTTCAGGACCCTCACCAGCCCCGGCAGCCGCCGCAGATGGGCGTTGAGCCTCCGCGCACGGTCGTGGTTCATGGCCGGGTAGCCGGAGACGCGGGCTCCGGCCGGCACATCCTTGGTAACACCCGCCTGGGCGCCCACCACGGCGCCGTCGCCGATCCGGATGTGGCCGGCGGCGCCGGACTGCCCGGCCAGGATCACCTCGCGGCCCACCTGGGTCGATCCCGAGATCCCGACCAGCGCGATGATGAGGGTGTTCTCGCCGACGGTCACGTTGTGCGCGATGTGGACGAGGTTGTCGATCTTGACTCCCCGGCCGATCGTCGTGGCGCCCATGGTCCCCCGGTCGATGGCCACATTGGCGCCGATTTCCGCGTCGTCCCCCACCAGAACCGTCCCCACCTGGGGGATCTTCTCGTGGGCGGATCCGCGGCGGGCGAAGCCGAAGCCGTCGGAGCCGATGACGGTGCCGGAATGGACGATGACGCGCATGCCGAGCTGGACGCCTTCGCGCAGCGTGACATTGGGGTAGATGTAGGAGGCCGCGCCCACCGAGGCGCCGCGCCCCAGGAAGACCCCGGGGCAGAGGACGGCGCCGTCGCCCAGAACGGCTCCTTCCTCGATCACGCAGAGGGCCCCCACCGACACACCCGCGCCCAGCCGCGCCGTGGGATGGACCACCGCGCTGGGGTGGACGCCCGGCTCGCGCCGACGCACATCCTCGTTGAAGAGGCCGAGCACCTGGGTGAACCCCAGGTAGGGCTCGTCCATGCGCAGGAGGGCCGCGGAGACGGGGCCGTGGTAGTCGCGGGGGACGATCACGGCGGCCGCGCGGGTTCCGGCGACCTCGGCGGCGTACCTGGGGTTGGCGAAGAAGGTGATCTGCCGCGGCCCGGCCTCGCCGAGCCCGGCCACGCCGTCGATGACGGTCTCGCCGTCGCCTTCCAGCTCGGCCCCCAGCCGCTGTGCGATGTCTCCGAGCTTCAGCTCCATGGTCCGTCCTCGAAGGCGCGCGGCCGGGGCCGTTCCTCCCCCGCCGCCGCCGGGCCTACCGCTGCTCGTTCAGGGCGGCGATCACCCGGTCGGTGAGATCGAAGGCGTCGTCGGCATAGACGACATTGCCGTCGGTGGCGTCGAAGATGATCGAGAACCCCTCGTCGCGCCCGATGGTGTTGAGCACCTCGCGGATCTTCTCCACGATGGGCCGGGTCAACTCCTCGTTGCGGCGGGCCACGCGTCCGCTGGGGCCCCAGATCTCCTGGACAAAGGCGTCCAGCTCGCTCCGGCGCTTCTGGATGTCCTCTTCCCGCTCCCGCCGCTTGGGCTCGCTCAGGATCAGAGCCTGGCTCTCGTAGTCCGCCTCGAGCTGCTGGAGCTCCTGCTTTTTCGTCTCCAGCTCCCGGTTCCACAGCTCCACCTGGGAGTTGAACTCGGACTGCGCTTCCTTGGTCCCCTGGTACTCGGCGAAGATCCGCTCCGAGTCGATGAAGCCGAGTTTCAGATCGGCCGCGGTGGCGGAAGCGGCGCAGAAGGATAGCAAAACCCCGGCCAGAAGGGTAGTTGCGGTGCGCTTGGGTCGGAACATATCGCGTTCTCCTCTTTCGGGAATGCAGGGGCGCCGATCCGGCGCCGGCGGAGGCCCGTGGCTAGAAGATCCGTCCGAACTGAATATGGGCCTTGCCTCCCTGCTTGTCGTATCTGCCGGTGCCGCGGTCCAGCCTGTCGAAACCATATCCGTAGTCGAATCCGATCAGGCCGAGGAGCGGAACCTCCATGCGCAGCCCGATCCCCACGCTCCTGTGGATGGAATCCCAGCGGAAATCGCCGAACGCGTTCCAGGTCCCTCCCAGGTCGGTGAAGAGAAGGCCGTGCAGCGGCTCGGCGATCGGGAACTGCCACTCCAGGGTGAAGGCGGCCATGTACTTTCCGCCGGGGTAGTACACGGTGCTGGGCGAGACCGCATAGGTCGTGTCGTAGACCGCCGCGCTGTCGGGGCCGCTGCTCTCGATGTAGCGCGTGACCAGGAAGCGGCGGGTCATGTTGTCGGCGGGCACGATCTCGTAGTCGTCGTAGCCGCGGAGCGCGTCGTAGCTGGTGCCCCCCATGCGGAAGAGCTCGTTGCTCTCCGGGGCGAAGCGCAGGATGTGCCGGGGCACGGGGATGTCGATGACCCCGCCGGTGCCGATGTCGATGCCGGCGTAGGTCGCACCGGGGGGGATCGCGGACTCCTCGGTGTAGGTGTCGGGGATGAGCGGGGTGTCGCGGAAGCCCTCCCCCACCGCGCCCAGGCGCAATCGCGGCATCAGCACCGGATTCCACCCCTTCAGGGCAAGGGTGGGAAGGTAGCGCGCCACATCCAGCTGGTACTTCTGATAGACCTGATCGCCCCCCAGCGGTCCTCCGGAGAACTCGGTGGTGAGGGTGGCCTCCGATCCGACCGTGGGGTAGAGCGGATGGTCCGTGCTGTTGCGGATGAGGCTCAGCGAGAAGCGGGAGGTCAGCGCCGTCTCCTGGCTCAGGCGGAAGCCGGTCAGGTAGGAGGCCGAGGTCACCGCGGAGCTGGTGTCGTCCTCCGCCGAGGTGTTGGTCTCGTCCACCACGGTCTGGTTCTCGAGCCCGTAGCTCGCAAAGAGGCGCGTGTAGGCCAGGGGCAGCGGCCGTCCCAGCCGGACCGCCCCGCCCACCCGGCGGATCTCCAGGTCCAGGTCCGTCCCCCGGTAGACCCGGTTGGTGCTGAAGAAGTCCAGGCCCACGGAGGTGGGGCTCCCCCGGAACCAGGGTTCCGTGAAGGAGAGCTCCGCGTTGTTGCGCTGGCTCCCGCGCTCCATGCGCAGGTTCATGCTCTGACCGTTGCCGAAGAGGTTGGGGTGCCCGAGTTCCATGAAGCCGGTCAACCCCACCGCGCTGGAGAAGCCGAACCCGGCCGAGGCGGTGCCCACCTGCTTCTCTTCCACCTCGAAGACGATGTCGATGTCGTTGGTGCCGGGGACCGGTTTGGAGTTGGGGATCACATTGGAGAAGAAGCCGAGCTGCGACAGCTCGCGATGGCTGCGCACCAGCGCGTTGCGCCGGAAGAGGTCGCCGGGGCGCACCGCGAGCTGGCGGCGGATGACCCGCTCCTTGGTACGGGTGTTGCCGGTGATCAGGACATCGCGCACATGCGACGGTTCGCCCTCGGTCACCGTGAAGCGGATGGATACCGTCGAGTCGACGGAGGTGAAATCGGGCTGGACGCCGAGGTAGATGTAGCCCTGCTCCGCGTAGGCGCCGTAGGCCTCTTCGAGGGTCTTGTCCACCTTCTCCTGGTTGAAGACGGCGCCGGTCTCCACCCGGGTCAGGGCGTAGAGCGCGCGGGTGGAGAGGACCTTGTTCCCCTGCCAGGTCACATCGCCCACCAGGTAGCGCGGCCCCTCGCTCACGGTGACCACCACCACCACCCGGTCCTCGCGCGATCCCGGTACCACCTCGTAGCCCAGGACCTTGCCGTCCCGGAAGCCCCGCTTCGCCATCTCTGCCTCGATCAGGGGGGGATCCTCGGCGAGGACCTCCGGCTTGTAGACCCCTCCCTTGAGGAACCCCTTGGTCCCCTGCTGCATGGCCCCCCGCAGGGGGCCCTCCTCCAGCCGGGTGAGCCCGAGGAAGCGGATCTCCTCGACCCGCACCTTGGGGCCCTCGTTCACCTCCACCAGCAGAATGCGCCGGGTCTCCGAGTCGCCGGCCAGGTAGCGGGGCTTCACCGAGGCCCGGGAGTACCCCTTCTCCTCGTAGAGCTGCGCCGTCTTGCGGGCCACCCGGGCCAGGGTGCGATCGTCGGCCATCCTTCCGATCAGGTTCCCGAGGCCCTCGGCGAGGTCCTTGTCCTTGATCTCCTCGTTCCCGGCGAACTCGATCGCCCCCACGCGGGGGATCTCCACCACAGCCACGACCAGGTCGAAGCCGCCGGGAGCGCGGCTCCCCTCCACCGCGACATCGCTGAAGAACCCCAGGTCGTAGAGGCGGCGGATCCCGCGGCGCACCGCGTCGGTCGAGTAGCGGGACCCGACGGGCAGACCGAAGGCCCGGAGGATGAGCCCCGCGTCCACGGTGGAGTTCCCGCCCACGGTGACCGAGGCCACGGTGTCGGCGGGCGCGGGCGGGGTGCTCGCCGGGGCCCCCTGGGCCAGGGCGGGCGCGGGTCCAACGGCGACGGCGGCCAGAATCAGGAGGAGGGAGAAGGCGAAGACGCGGCTCCCCCCCGGAAGCCGGTTACGCACCCTGCTCGATCCTCTCGTCCTCGGGCTCGCCCTCGCGCTCCCGCTCCTCGAAGGTCAATTCCTCGCCGCGACGGCCGATGCGCACCACGCCTCCCGCCTTGAGCCTGCCGGCCAGCACCAGCTCCGCCAGGGGATCCTCGATGAGCCGCTGGATGGCCCGGCGCAACGGCCGTGCCCCCATCTTGGGATCGAACCCCTTCTCCACCAGCAGCGCCACCGCCGGAGGGGTCAGGGTGAGGTTCAGCCGGTGCTCGGCGAGCCGCGTGCTGACCTCGTCGAGCAGGATCCGCACCACCTGCTCGATCTCCGGTTTGCCCAGCGCTCGGAACACGATGACCTCGTCGATGCGGTTCAGGAACTCCGGGTTGAAGGCGCGCTTCACCTCGTCCATGACCGTGTCCCGCATCCGCTCGTAGGCCTCCTCGGCGTCCGCGCGGGCAAACCCCACGCTGCTCTTCCCGCCGATCTGCTGGGCCCCGAGGTTGGAGGTCATGATGAGCACGGTGTTCTTGAAGTTCACCTTGCGCCGCATGCTGTCAGTCAGGGTGCCGTCCTCCAGAACCTGGAGCAGGATGTTGAACACATCGGGGTGGGCCTTCTCGATCTCGTCGAGCAGCACCACGCTGTAGGGCTTGCGGCGCACCTTCTCGGTGAGCTGGCCCCCTTCCTCGTAGCCGACATAGCCGGGAGGCGCGCCCACCAGCCGGGACACCGAGAACTTCTCCATGTACTCGGACATGTCGATGCGGATGAGGGCGTCGGGGTCGTCGAAGAGGAACTGGGCGAGCACGCGGGCCAGCTCGGTCTTACCCACCCCGGTCGGCCCGAGGAAGATGAAGCTCCCGATGGGCCGGCGCGGATCGCGCAGGCCCGCCCGGTTGCGGCGCACCGCGCGCGAGACGGCGCGGACCGCCTCGTCCTGCCCCACCACCTTCTCCCGCAGGTGCTCCTCCATGCGCAGGAGCTTCTGCGACTCGCTCTCCTCCAGGCTCGAGACCGGGATCCCCGTCATCTTGCTGATGACGATCGCGATCTGCTCGACATCCACCTGGGTGGTGCGCAGGGAGCGGGTCTCGTTCCACTCCCGCTTGAGGCGAGCCAGGCTCTTGCGCAGGTCCTTTTCGCGGTCGCGGAATCCGGCCGCCTTCTCGAACTCCTGGTTCTGGATGGCCGCTTCCTTCTCCTTGGACAGCTCGCCGATCCTGGTCTCCATCTCCCGCAGCTCCTGGGGGATGACGGAGAGGGAGAGACGCGCGCGGGAGCCGGCCTCGTCCAGAACATCGATGGCCTTGTCGGGCAGGAAGCGGTCCGAAATGTAGCGGTCGGAGAGGTACACCGAGGCCTTGATCGCCTCGTCGGTGAACTTCACGCCGTGGTGCGCCTCGTACTTGTCGCGCAGCCCGAGGATGATGTCCACCGTCTCCGCCACGGAGGGCGGGTCCACCATGATCGGCTGGAAGCGCCGCTCCAGCGCCCCGTCCTTCTCGATGTACTTGCGGTACTCGTCGAGGGTGGTGGCGCCGATGCACTGGATCTCGCCCCGGGCCAGGGCCGGCTTGAGCATGTTCGAGGCGTCGATGGCCCCTTCCGCGCCGCCGGCTCCCACGATGGTGTGCAGCTCGTCGATGAAGATGATCGCGTCGCGCGACTCGCGGATCTCGTTCATGATCGCCTTGAGCCGCTCCTCGAACTGCCCGCGGTACTTGGTGCCCGCCACCACCGCGGCCAGGTCGAGCGTGACGATGCGCTTGTCGCTGAGCAGGTCGGGGATCTTGGCCTCCACGATGCGCTGGGCCAGCCCCTCGGCGATGGCGGTCTTGCCCACCCCCGGCTCGCCGATGAGGACGGGGTTGTTCTTCTTGCGCCGGCACAGCACCTGCACCACCCGCTCGATCTCGTCCTCGCGGCCGATGATGGGGTCCAGCTTCCCTTCCCGGGCGAGCTGGGTCAGGTCGCGGCCGAACTGGTTGAGAGCGGGGGTCTCGGACTTCTCCTCCTCCGCCTGGGCCTTGCCGGGCGGCGGCCCGCCGAGGAGCCGCAGCGTCTCGTCGCGCACCTTCTTGCGGTCCACGCCAAGCTCCTGCAACACCCGGGCGGCCACACCCTCACCCTCGCGGATGAGACCCAGGAGCAGGTGCTCGGTGCCGACATAGTTGTGACCGAGCTGGCGGGCCTCCTCGATGGCCAGCTCCAGCACCCGCTTGGCCTTGGGGGTGAAAGGGATCTCGCCCAGGGTGAGGCTGCTTCCCGGCGCCGCCACCATGCTCTCCACGGTCTGGCGAATCACCTCCAGGTCGAGCCCCAGGTTGGTGAGCACATTCGCCGCAATGCCCTCCCCCTCGCGGATGAGACCCAGGAGCAGGTGCTCCGTCCCGATGTAGTCGTGCTGCAGCCGGCCGGCCTCCTCGCGGGCGAGGTACATGACCTTGCGGACGCGCTCGGTGAATTTGTCCTGCATGGTATCGGCCTCCTACTCCGGCCCTGCCGAGGGGGGTTGCGACGATGTACCCGGTCCGCCGCCCAGGGGTTCCCTTCCCCCGGGAGCGAGGCGGGCGCGGACATAGTCCGCGCGCAGCAGCCGGCGGTCCTCCTGCTCCAGCTCCCGTCCGGCGCGGCCTCGGATGTGGCCGGGCTGCGAGAAGATGAGAATCTCGTTCAGCGCGGCCAGAGAACAGAGCCCCTCCAGCTCCAGCGCGATGCCGAAGCGGACCGCGGAAGCAAGGCTCACGACCTCCTCCGCGGAGATGGACCGCGCGCTCTGGAGGGTGCCGAAGGCGCGGTAGATCTTGTCCTCGAGCTGGAGCCGCGCCGCGCCCCAGATGACCTCCCGGGCCTCCTCCTCGTAGGTGATGACCTGGCGGACCACCTGCTCCAGGCGGCTCGCGATGTCGTGCTCGTCCTTGCCGAGGGTGGTCTGGTTGGAGATCTGGAAGAAGTTGCCCCGCACCTCGGTGCCTTCCCCGTAGAAGCCGCGCACGGCGAAGCCCATGGCGGTCACGCCCTGGATCACCTTCTTGGCCCGCTTGGTCAGGATCAGCGCGGGAAGGTGCGCCAGCACGGAGACGCGGATGCCGGTTCCGGCGTTGGTCGGGCAGGCGGTCAGGAAGCCGAGCTTCTCGTCGTAGGCGTAGTCGAGGCTCCCGTCCAGGACATCGTCCACCTCGTTGAGGCGGTCGAGGGTCTCGCCGAGGCGCAGCCCCGAGGCCACGCTCTGGAGCCTCAGGTGGTCCTCTTCGTTGACCATGACGGTGAGGCGCTCGCCGTCGCCCACCAGAACGCCGCGGTGGCGCTCGGCGCGGGCGAGGTCGCGGCTCACCAGCCGCCTCTCCACCAGGATCTCCAGGTCCTGCGGCTCCATGGCGTCCAGGGCCAGGTAGGGAGCGCCGCGCAGCGCGGCCAGCTCCTCCGCCGCCCGGCGCACCCGCCCGACCACGGCCTGCTGCTGCTCCTCGGTGGTGCGGCCGGGGAAGGGCAGGGAGGCCAGGTTGCGCGCGAGGCGCGTGCGCGAGGAAAGGATGGTGTGGTGCACCGGTCCCACATCCACCGCCCAGGCGGGCACCTGCCTGAGAAGGCCGCGCAGGACCGTTGGGCCGTTTCTTCCGTTGCCCTTCATCCGCCTCGCTTCTCCCCAGGCCGGCCCGCGGTCTCCATCTCCCGGATGCGGTCGCGCAACTCGGCCGCGCGCTCGTAGTCCTCCGCGCCCACCGCGCGCTCGAGTTCCTCGTTGAGGCGGCGCAGCTGGGCCGCGCGTTCGTAGCTCTTGCCCTCGCGGGTCGGGCGCTTGCCGGCGTGGCGGAGGCTGCCGTGGAGCCGGCGCAGCAGGGGCTCCAGCTCCTCGGCGAAGGTCGCGTAGCAGCGCGGGCAGCCCAGCCGGCCCGTCTCGCGAAAATCCGAATAGGTGAGCCCGCAACCGGGACAGGCGCCCTCGGTGCCCTTCACCTCGCCCAGGTTCTTGAAGAGGATCGAGACGGGGTCGGCGTTGAACTCCGCGGCCCCGGCGGCCCCGGCCTCCACCCCCTGCTCGCGGGCGCAGGAGACGCAGAGGTGGAAGATCTCCTCTTCCCCCCTGGCCACGCGGCGCACATGGACGGTGGCGGGCTCTTTCCCGCACCGTTCACAGGTGGTCGGATCCTTGGGTTCCTGCTCGCTCATGGACCTGCTGTTTCCCTTGCCCCCGCTGCGTTTAACCGGTTATCGGCCCGGCCGTCGCCGGATGGAGGCGGCCTCCCTCCAAACGGTACACCTCCCCGGCGCGACCGGCCAGACGGTCGTCGTGGGTGGCCACGATCGCGGTCTGGCCCCGCTCCCGGACCAGCCGGGCCAGGAGGGCGTGCAATTCGTCGCTGTTGGCGCGGTCCAGGTTCCCGGTGGGCTCGTCGGCCAGGAGCACCACCGGCTCGTTCACCAGGGCCCGGGCCACGGCCACCCGCTGCTGCTCCCCGCCCGAGAGCTCCCCCGGCCGGTGTTCCGCGCGCTCGGCGAGCCCCACCAGGGCCAGGAGTTCAGCCGCCTTTGCCTGGGCCTCGGCGCGCCCCCGCCCGGCGATGAGGGCGGGCATCATGACATTCTCGAGGGCGTTGAACTCCGGCAGGAGGTGATGGAACTGAAAGACGAAGCCGATGGATCGGTTGCGGAACCGGGCCAGCTCCCGCGAGGAGAGGGCGAAGACATCGCGATCCCCGTAGCGGACGGTTCCCCGGGTGGGCCGGTCCAGGGTGCCGAGCAGGTGGAGCAGGGTGCTCTTTCCCGAGCCGGAGGCGCCGGTGATGGCGGTGAGGGCGCCGGGGCGGGGGGCGAAATCCAGCCCGTCGAGGACGGTCAGATCGCCGCCGGGCGATGGGTAGACCTTCCCCAGGCCCGAGACCTCGATCATCGGCGCGGACATGGACGGGTCCCCCTCTGCAACATGGCCGGAGATCTTAGGTTGGGCCGGAAGGGGTGTCAAACCGACTTGGCGCAACGAGAGGCGGATTCTGCGCGCAGGACGGAGAGCGGGAGGTCAACAGCCCCTCCCGCCCGCGTCACCATCGTTCTATCCGGCTCACTCCCTGTCGATCCTGACCCCGCATCGGACTACGAGGCGGGCGGTTTCGAGGCGGTCCTCGAGGCTCTCGGCGGCCAGGGTCGGGCAGACCACGACGATGCCGTAGTTGGACTCGGACCGGTCGGCCCACGCCTGCACAAGGTTGGTGAGGTCGAGACGCACGAACCCGCCGTGCCTCCCGTAGTCCGGCGGCTCAATCGTCCAATGGGCCAGCTCCTCCGGCTCATAGGCCGGCACCGTGCCCGCTTCCACTCCGGCCACCGACCATGTCTGCGTCGCCGCGTAGGCGAAGAACTCGGTCAGCCCTTCCGCGGTCACTCCCGGCGCCTCCCACTCCAGGAGCGCTTCCTCGACGACCCGGTCCCCGCCCGACGGCAGCCCGGACACATCGAACAGGAACACAGCCTGCGCGGGCGCTCCCCGCTCCGCCGGTGCCACCGCCGTCGTGGCCGGCTCCAGCACCACCGTCCCGGCCGACGCCGCGGACGGAACCAGCACCGCCAGCACCGCGACGCTCACAACCCAACGCCTCGTCTTCATGGCTCGCTCCTCCCTCATCGCAGCACCAGAACCTTGACGGTCTCGTGCTCGC
>CAZWKH010000026.1:0-14177 GCA_964633885.1 uncultured bacterium
CGACGACAAGATCCTCGCCGACTGGAACGGGCTCATGGCCGCAGCCATCGCCCGTGTCGGCCGCGTGCTCGGCGACCCGGCGGCCATCAACGCGGCCCACCGCGCCGCCGAGCTCGTTCACGGCTCGCTGCGCTCCGCGGACGGCCGGCTGCTCCACCGCGCCGGCACCGGCCCGTCCGGCGTGCCGGGCTTCCTGGACGACTACGCCTTCCTGGCCTGGGCGTGGATCGAGCTCTACGACGCCACCCTCGAGCCGCAGCACCTCGCCCGGGCCCTGGAGCTCCAGCAGCAGACCCTCGACCTCTTCTGGGACGACGCCGGGGGCGGCTTCTTCTTCACCGCCCACGACAGCGAGCCGCTCCTCGTCCGCGACAAGGAGGTCCACGACGGCGCCATCCCCTCCGGGAACTCGGTGGCGATGGCGAACCTCGTCCGGCTGTCGCGCCTGACCGGCCGCGCCGACCTCGAAGCCCGCGCCGACGCGGTGGCCGCCGCCTTCGCCCGCGACCTCAACGCCGCTCCGGCGGCCCACTGCCATCTGCTGTCGGCCCTGCAGATGGCCGCGGGGCCGTCGCTCGAGGTCGTCATCGCCGGCGACCCGCGAGACGAGGCGACCCGGCGCCTGCTCGACGCGGCCCGCGCGCGCTACCTGCCGGATGCGGTCCTGCTGCTGGTTCCGGACGGCGAACCCGGCCGCGCGCTGCGCGCGCTCGCGCCGTTCACGGAGCACCACTCCACCGTCGACGGCCGGCCCGCGGCCTCGCTTTGCCGCGACTTCAGCTGCCGGCTCCCTACAACCGACCCGAACGAGCTCGCGGCGATGCTCGACGACGCCGCAGCCGGTCGCCCCCAGGCGCCGGCTGGCCCCGGTTCGGGCGGGTGAACCCCGCGCACCTCGGATCGGACCGGCCAGCCCGCGATTGACAGCCCTCCTACCCGGTCCGTATCCTCGCTCCGCCCATGCGGATGGCACTCCACACCAGAATGCTGATCGGCGGCGCGGCCGGCGCCGCGGGCGGCGTGCTGGCCCACCTGACCCTGCACGACAGCCCGGCGCTGGACGCCTTCGTCCGCTACGGCACCCAGCCGATCGGGCAGGTTTTCCTCCGCCTGCTCTTCATGCTCGTCATACCGCTCATCTTCTCGGCGCTGGTGATGGGTGTCGCCGGCCTCGGCGACCTGCGCCGGCTTGGACGGATCGGCCTCAAGACCCTGATCTACACCGTGGTCGTGTCGTCGATCGCCGTCGTCCTGGGCGTGCTGCTCGTCAACACGCTTCGACCCGGCGAGGGTCTGCCGCCCGCGCAGCGCGCCGCGCTGACCGCGTCGGCGGCCGAGCGGGCGGCATCGCTGACAACGACCACTTCCGCGCCGCGGACCGGCATCCAGTTCCTGGTCCACCTCGTGCCCGACAACCCCCTGCGCGCGGCCGTCGAGGGCGACATGCTCGCGGTGATGTTCTTCTCGCTGCTCGCGGGGATCGGCCTGACCCTGGCCTCGACCGACGCGTCGCGTCGGCTGCTGGAGGTCATCGAGGGCCTCTACGACCTCACCATGACCCTGATCCAGATGGTCATCGCTCTCGCCCCCGTGGGGGTGGCCGCGCTGCTGTTCACCGTCACGGCCCAGCTCGGATACTCGGTTCTCGTCCAGCTCGCCCGCTACGTCGGCGTGGTCGTGCTCGGCCTCCTGTTCCACCAGCTCGTCGTCTACTCGCTGTCCGTCAAGCTGCTCGGCGGGATGAGCCCGGTCCGCTTCTTCCGCGGCATCAGCGACGCCATGCTGACCGCCTTCTCGACCTCGTCGAGCTCGGCGACCTTACCCACGGCGCTCAAGGTGGCGGAGGAGAATCTGCACCTGCCGCCACATATCTCCCGCTTCGTGCTCACCATCGGCTCGACCGCCAACCAGAACGGCACCGCGCTCTTCGAGGGAGTCACCGTTCTCTTTCTCGCGCAGTTCTACGGGGTGCCGCTCTCGATCGGGCAGCAGGTGCTGGTGGTGCTGGTGTGCATCTTGGGCGGGATCGGCACCGCCGGCGTGCCTGCGGGATCGATCCCGGTGGTGGCGATGATCCTCGGCATGGTGGGCGTCCCCCGCGAGGGGATCGGGCTCATCCTCGGCGTGGACCGGTTCCTCGACATGTGCCGCACCACGCTCAATGTGACCGGCGACCTGGCCGCGGCCACCGTGATCTCGCGCGGCGAGGGCCCGTCCGGGCAATTGCCATCCCCGCGCGTCCCGTGATAGCTTCCAGGCCCCTCTGCGCCCCGGGGAACGGCCCACCGGGGCAAGGCAACTGCGCACCATCCCCATGAGGACATCAGCGTGAACGGACCCATCGCCCGCCCGCTGCTTCGCTTCGGTCTCGCCGCCCTCGTTCTCGGCCTCGTTTCCCGGAGCGTGCCCGCGCACGCCATGGATCCCGCCGCAATCGAGGAGCACCGGCTCGCCAACGGGATGAAGGTCCTGTTGTGGGAGGACCCCACCATTCCCAACCTGGCCATCTACACCTTCTGGAAGGTGGGAAGCCGCAACGAAGCCCCGGGCATCACGGGTCTCGCGCATTTCTTCGAGCACATGATGTTCAACGGCTCGAAGAACTACGCGCCCGGGGAGTTCGACCGGGTCATGGAGGCGGCGGGCGGCTCGAACAACGCCTACACCAGCAACGATGTCACCGTCTACCAGGACTGGGTGCCGGCATCGGCGCTGGAACTGACGCTGGGACTGGAGCAGGACCGCATCGGCTACCTGGCCGTCGACCCGGAGGTGGTGGAGAGCGAGCGGGGCGTGGTGATCAACGAGCGGCTCCGCTCGGTGGAGGACGACAACTCGAGCCTCATGAGCGAGCTTCTCTACTCCTCCGCCTACATGGCGCATCCCTACTCCTGGCCGGTCCTGGGGTGGCGCAGCGACATCGAGAACTGGCGGCAGGAGGATGTGGAGGCGTTCTTCCGAAGCTGGTACACGCCCAACAACGCGGTGATGGTGATCTGCGGCGCCTTCGACCGGGAGACGCTCCTGCCTCTTCTCGAGTCCACCGTGGGGAGCCTTCCGGCCCGCGAGATCCCCCGGGGCGTGGTCACCCAGGAACCGCCCCAGCGCGGGGAGAGGCGCGCCGAGCTGCGCAAGGAAGCGGGCATGGGCAGCCTCTTCATCGGCTGGCATGTCCCCGCCACCGCGCACCCGGACCTGCGGGTCATGGAGCTGGTGAACCTGGTCCTGACCCGCGGCGAGAGCAGCCGTCTCTACCGGCGGCTGGTGGACCGGGATCAGCTTGCGCTCTGGGCGCAGGGCTTCACGGACAGCAACTTCGACCCCGGGCTCTACCAGATCTTCGTGCAGAGCCGGGAAGGCGTGGAAGGCCCGCGCGTGGAGGCGGCGCTCTTCGACGAGATCGACCGGCTCAAGACCGTTCCTCTGGCGGCCCAGGACCTCACCAAGGCCAAGAACATGCTGATCGCCGGCTTCTACGAGGACATGGCCACGATCAGCGGACGGGCCCAGGCCCTGGGCTCCTTCGAGCTCTTCCACGGAGGGTGGCGCAATGTCTTCGAGGCTGTGCGCGCCTACGAGGCCATCACGCCCGAGGATGTGATGCGGGTGGCCCGCGAGACCTTCACCGCGGAGAACCGCACGGTGGTGACCCTCATCCCCACGGCGCCGGGGGAGACGGAGGAGGTGGCCCGATGAGAGCACTCGCGGCGGGGCTCACGCTGTGTGCCGTTCTGGCGGGAGGGGCCGGTACTGCCCGCGCCGAGGACGCTTTGCGCTTGCCGGCGTACGAGACGGTCTCGCTCGACAACGGACTTACCCTGCATCTCATGCGCCACGCGACCGTGCCCCTGGTCACCCTGGAGATGTGGCTGCCCGCCGGCGCCGCCATGGACCCGCCGGGCAAGGAGGGGCTGGCCAACCTCACCGCGGAGGCGCTGCGCAAGGGCGCCGGGTCCCGCGATGCGCGGGCCTTCGCCGAGGCCGTGGACGCGCTGGGCGCGGACTTCTCGGCCTCGGTCAACGCGGACCGCGTGCGGATCACCCTCCAGCTGCTGGCCAAGGACTTCGACGAGGGGCTCGCCCTCTTCGCCGACGCGGTGCTCGCCCCGCGCTTCGACGAGGCGGAGCTGTCCAAGCTCACCCGCCAGCTCGCCGAGAGCGTGGTGGAGGCCAAGGACAACCCGCGCAATGTTCTCGGCGCCTACCACCGCGCGTTCCTCTACGGCGACCATCCCTACGGGAACCCGGTGGGAGGGACGGAGACGAGCCTCCCCGGGCTCACCCGCGCGGATGTCGTGGGATTCCACCGAAACGCCTACGGCGCGGACCGCGCGATCCTCACCGTGGCGGGGGATATCGACCCCCTTGCGGCCGGAGAGAAGATCCGGCGCGCCTTCGCGGGGATGCCCCCGGCGGCGGGACCGCTTCCGGTGCTGCCCGCCCCCCTTCCACCCGGGAAGCCGCGGGTGCTGCTCGTCGACAAGAGCGACACGCCGCAGACCTGGTTCATGATCGGCGGGCTGGGTCCGGCCTACGGGGATCCCGATTACGCGGCCACCGAGCTGGTGCGCACCGTGTTCGGAGGGCGCTTCACCAGCTGGCTCAACACCGAGCTGCGCATCAAGAGCGGCCTCACCTACGGTGCGCGCTACGCCATGGAGCGGAACCGCGCGGCGGGAGCTGCATACATCTTCAGCTTCACCGGCGGCGAGAACACGCAGCGGGCCATCGACCTCGCCCTGGCGCAGCTCGACCGCTTGCACGGCGAGGGGCTCACCGAGGCCGAGCTGGTTTCGGCCAAGGCCTACTTCAAGGGCCAGACCCCCTACGAGTACGAGACCGCCGCCGACATGGCCCGCACCATTGACGAGCTGTCCTTCTACGGGCTCGACCGGTCGCGGGTGGACACCCTGTTCCGGGAGGTGGACGCGGTCACCCTGGAGGATTGCCGCCGGGTGATCGGGCGCTACTTCAGCAAGGACAACCTCGTCTTCACCGCCATCGGCGTCAAGGAGACGGCGGCCGGAGTGCTCGGTGGCTACGGCGAGCTGCGGGTGCGGGAGAACGGGGATCCCGGATTCAGGTAGAGTGAACCCGCGCTGGGCGGGATGGGACGACGGGCAATCCGACCGCGCGGTCGGCGGAGGAACGAGGATGATCAAGGAGCTGTACACGAACCGGCAGAATGAGCTGAGGGAACGCGCGCGGGACCTCGCCGAGAAGGTCATGCGGCCCGTGGCGGCCAAGTACGACCTCGAGCAGACCTACCCCTGGGAGGTCCAGAAGGCCATCAAGGCGGCCGGGCTCTCCGGCGTCTGGATCCCCGAGGAATATGGCGGCATGGGGGGCGGGGTGCTCGACCTGTGCATGGTGGTCGAGGAGTTCTCCCGCGCCTGCGGCGGGATGGGAGTGAGCTTCGCGGTGAACGCCCTGGGCTCCTTCCCGATCATCCTCTCCGGTACCCCGGAGCAGAAGAAGCGCTGGCTCCCCGGCATCGCGGCGGGCGAGAAGCTCATCGCCTTCGGCCTCTCCGAGAAGGAGGCCGGTTCCGACGCCGGTTCGATGAAGACCCTGGCGGTCAAGGAGGGGGACTCCTATGTGATCGACGGGGAGAAGAAGTGGAACACCGGCGGCGCCGTCGCCTCCTTCAACACCATCTTCGCGGTGACGAACCCCGAGCGGGGCGCCCGCGGGATCTCGGCGCTGGTGGTGGAGGCCGACACCCCCGGGTACCGCGTCGGCAAGCATGAGGACAAGATGGGGATCCGCTGCGTGCCCGTGGTGGAGATCCACCTCGAGAAGTGCCGCGTCCCCGCGGAGAACCTCCTCGGCGGCGTGGAAGGACATGGCTTCAAGCAGGCGATGATGACTCTCGACCGCGCCCGCCCCGGAGTGGCGGCGCAGGCGGTGGGGCTGGCCCAGGGAGCTCTGGAGCTCGCGGTGGACTACGCCGGCAAGCGCCAGCAGTTCGGCCAGTCGGTGAGCTCCTTCCAGGGGATCCAGTGGATGCTGGCCGACATGGCCACCCAGGTGGAGGCGGCCCGGTCGCTGGTGCACGCCGCGGCCCGCGCCATCGACTCGGGCAACCCCAACATCTCCAAGCTCTCGGCGATGTGCAAGCTGATGGCCACCGACACCGCGATGAAGGTGACCACCGACGCGGTGCAGATCTTCGGCGGCTACGGGTACTGCAAGGACTACCCGATCGAAAAGTACATGCGCGACGCGAAGATCACGCAGATCTACGAGGGGACCAACCAGGTGCAGCGCCTCGTGATCGCGCGCAGCATCCTGCGGGAAGCCGCCGGGTCCGGCAGCTAGCCGGTTGCGGATCCGGTTCGGGGTCCTCCAAGAGCCATGATCGCAGCGGGGACCGAGCTGGGTCCGTACACCGTACTCGACAAGCTGGGCGCGGGCGGGATGGGCGATGTCTATCTCGCCCGCGACAACCGGCTGGGGCGCGAGGTCGCGCTCAAGATGCTCCCGCGCCCCTTCGCCCGCGACCCCCAGCGCCTCGCGCTCTTCCGCCGCGAGGCGCTCACCCTGGCCGCGCTCAACCATCCGCACATCGCCATCATCCACGGGTTCGAGGAGCCCGAGCCGGGCGTGCTGTTCCTCGTGCTCGAGCGGGTGGAGGGGGAGACCCTCGCCGCGCGGCTGGCCAGGGGGCCGATGGCCGTGGAGGAGGCGCTCCAGATCTGCGCCAAGGCTGCCGAGGCCCTGGAGGCCGCCCACGAGCGCGGGGTGATCCACCGTGATCTCAAGCCGGGCAATGTGATGCTCGGGCCGCGCGGGGTGGTCAAGGTGCTCGACTTCGGGCTTGCGCGGTCCGCGGAGCAGGCCTCACCGCCGAACGCGTCCGCGGCGGCGGGCCCGGCCGCGCCGCCGCCGCACCCGTCCGCACCGCCGCCCCTTCCCGATTCCTGGGACGGCGCCGGCACTATCGCGGTTCCCGCCGCCGGCCCCGCAGAGCAGGACACGGGCGATCCTACCCTGGTGGGTGGCGCCACCGCCGAGGAGGACGAGGTGGTCGGCACCCCCGGCTACATGAGCCCGGAGCAGATCCGCGCCGAGGCCCAGGACCCGCGAACGGATGTCTTTGCCTTCGGCTGCCTTCTCTACGAGTGCCTCTCGGGGCGCCGGGCCTTCGACGGACGCACCCTGATCGAGGTGTTCACCGCGACGCTGGAGACCGAACCCGATCGCGCGGCCCTGCCGGCCGCGACCCCGGTGCGGGTCCGCGATCTGCTGGGCCTCTGTCTGGCCAAGGACGCCGCGAAGAGGCTCCCGGAGATCCGCAGCGCGCGCCTGGAGATCGAGGAGGCGCTGGGGATCCGCCGGGCCTCGGCCCTGCGCGCGGGAGAAGCGGCGGCGATCCCGAACAATCTGCCCGCGGGCGGGACGAGCTTCGTGGGCCGCGAGCGGGAGACCGAGGAATGCCTGCGGCTCCTCGCAGGGGCCCGACTCCTGACCCTGACGGGGATGGGGGGGAGCGGCAAGACCCGCCTTGCCTTGCAGGCGGCTGCGCAGCTGCTGCCCCAGTGCCCCGACGGCGTGTGGCTCGTGGATCTCGCCCCGGTCACGGAGCCGGAGCGGGTGGTTCTCGAGCTCGCGCTGGCCCTGGGCCTGCGCGAGGAGGCCGGGAAGCCGGTCGCGCAGACCCTCGTCGAGTATCTGGCGGCCCGCCGCGCCCTCGTCCTGCTCGACAACTGCGAACACCTGGTGACGCCCAGCGCGTCCCTCGCCGCGCTTCTCCTCGCCTCCTGCCCGGAGCTGCGGCTTCTGGCCACGAGCCGCGAGGCGCTGGGGGTGAACGGAGAAGTCACCTTTGCGGTGCCCATGCTGCGGCTTCCCCCCGAGAAGGCGGCGCCGGATCCGGCCGCGCTGCGCGAGTTCGAATCGGTCCGGCTCTTCCTGGAGCGGGCGGCCCAGGTCCAGCCGGGGTTCGATCTCGACACCGCGAACGCCGCCGCGGTGGCGGAGATCTGCCGGCGCCTCGATGGGATCCCCCTGGCCATCGAGCTCGCGGCGGCGCGGGTCAAGGTGCTCTCCGTGGAACAGATCCGCGCCAAGCTCGACGACCGCTTCCGTCTCCTGACCGGTGGCAGCCGCACCGCCTTGCCCCGGCAACAGACCCTGCGCGCGACCATCCAGTGGAGCTACGACCATCTCGCTTTGCCGGAGCAACGCCTCCTGCGCAGCCTCTCCGTCTTTGCGGGGGGATGGACCCTGGAGGCCGCCGCCGCCGTCTGGGAAGAGGGCGCCGACGAGTTCGAAGTGCTCGACCTGCTCACCCGGCTGGTGGACAAGTCGCTGGTGGTGGTCGAGTCGCGTGGGGAGAGCGCCCGATACGGGTACCTGGACACGGTGCGGCACTACGCGCAGGAGCGCCTCGAAGAGGCCGGCGAGAAGAGCGTCTTCTCGGACCGCCATCGGGACTTCTTCCTGGCCCTTGTCGAGGCGGCCGAAAAGGAACTGGTGGGGCCCGCGCAGAAGGAGTGGTACGCGCGGCTCGACCGGGAGCACCCCAACCTGCTCGCCGCCCTGGCCTGGTGTTCCGTCGAGCCCGCCGGCCATGCGAGGGGGCTCCGTCTCGCCGCGGCAGCGTCGAGGTTCTGGTCGGGAAGGGGGCACTACGGGCTGGGTCGGAGCGCTCTGGCCCGGATGCTGGCCTCGGATGCCGCAGGCGGCCCCACCGCCGCGCGGGCCAACGCGCTGGTGCGCCTGGGCGGCATGGCGCTCTATCAGGGGGACTACGCGGCGGCAGGGCCGCCCATCGAGGAGAGCCTCGAGATCTACCGGGCGCTCGGCGATGCAAAGGGGATTGCACGCTCGCTGAGCGGCCTTGCCACCGTCGCCACCTACCAGTGCGACTACGCGGCGGCGCGCAGTTACGGGCAGGAGGTGCTGGCGGGTTACGAGGCGGCCGGAGACAAACGGGGTGCCGCAGTGACCCTGCACAACCTGGGTTTCCTGGCGCTCTGCGAGGGGGACGCGGCGGCCTCCGCAAAGCTCTACCGCAAGGCCCTCGATCTCCTCCGTCATGTCGGGGACCTCAAGCATGTCGCCCTGACCCTGGCCGACCTCGGCGTGGCCTCGGCGCGGGCGGGGGATCTGGAGGCGGCGGCGGGGAGCCTGGCCGGGAGTCTCAGCATTGTCGAGGAGATCGCGGCCAAGCGGGAAGGAGCCTATGCCCTGGAGGGAGTGGCCGAGCTGGCCTTCCGGCTCAATGATCCAGCGCATGCAATTCGGTTTTTTGGAGCTGCCCGGGCCCTTCGCGAGGAGATCGGGTCCCCCCTGGCCCCCGCGGAGCAGAAGGAGCGCGCATCCTTCCTGGATAAAGTGAGAGAAAGACTCGGCGAATCTGCTGCAAATAAAGAAATTACAGCTGCTGAAGGGTTGGGATTCGAGGTTTCCATCCGGGAGGCCGGCACCTGGCTGGACGGACTGTCCCTGGAGTCCTCCGGACAGTCCTGACGAGAGATTAGGCTCCAGATAGAATGTCCTGCAGTTTTCCCCTTGTCGGCTTCATGACCAAAAGAGTAGAATGGTCACTCGTCGAACCGGTCCACGCGCCGCCTGGTGGACCGGCTGGTTCGCCAGGGAAGGTCCCCCCTAGCCCTGAGTCACCGTCCCGGACCGTGAACGCCTCCTTCCCTTCGGACCTGAATTTCCGCGGTGGCGCCACCGCAATCAGGATTCGATTACAGCGAGGTCTCCATGATGAAATCTGGTTTTTTCGTGCTCCTGCTTCTCGCCGCGCTCGCCCCGGCTCTATCTCCGGGGGGCGCACAGGCCCAAACCCTGCTCGTGGATTATGTCGGGTACGACTTCGAGTCGCCCGACCCGAATCCCGCGCAGTTCGGTGAGGCCGGTGCCGGGTATCACGGGATCGGATTCGCTCCGAACCTCTTCGCGCCGCTCATGCCCGACACGGCCAACTACCAGTACACCTACTACATCGACGGGCTCACCGTGTCGGGGCAGATCCCGGTCGGGAGCTTCCTGATCATCAATTACACCGGCCCCGGCACCATCCGGGTCTTCGAAGACGCCAAGGCCGGCGGCACGGCCGCCGACTACGGTGTCTATCCGCCGAACGCCACCGCCCCCTCGACCTTCGTCGACGGGACCCTCTTCCTGGAGGGATCGCTCACCGGGTTCCAGTTGGTGCTCAACACCACCAACAATTCGGGGAGCTACGAAGCCCAGTTCGACGTCACCGGGGGATCGCAATACGCGAACATCCCGGCGAACGAGCGCAGCGGGTGGACCTTCGCGGGCGCCACCGGGAACGAGTTGAACCGTCCGTCGGGGTACGCACACCAGATCGACGGACAGATCTTCCTCAATTCCGCGGTGCCGACCCGTCAGACCACCTGGGGCCGGCTCAAGACCAACTATCGCTGACGACGGCGGCCATCGCATGACCCGTATATACAGAGGTGACGCATGAAACTACTGACTACGACGCTCGGCGCCGTTTTGCTTCTCGGCGCGTTCTCCGGGCCGGCATTTGCCGGCGCATCCATCGACTGGGATCCCGTGTTCACCTGGGAGGCCGGGGCGACCCCGACCAACTCGCTTCCCGGCGGCATCCTCTACGGCGTGGGACTGGTGAGCGGCTTCGACGCGCCCTTCGCCGATCTGAACGCCAACGACCCCGCCAAGGAGTACACGATCTACATGCACGGGCTGGTGTCCCAGGGCACGGTCGCCCAGGGTCCTCCCGCGACGACCTTCTACATCACGGAGTACACCGGCGGCTTCATCGAGATCTACGAGGGCTCGCCGCGGAACTCCTCCTACGATCCCTACCCGCCCAGCGCCACGGTGCCGGCGAACTTCATCGACGGCACGCTCATCCTGGCCGGCTCCTTCACCTCCTTCTATACCCAGACGAACAACTTCACCGTGTTCGGGGTGGGAAACATGGAGGGCACGATCCTCTGGACCGGCGGCACCCTGCTCGACCGCGTCAACGACGGCAACGGACAGCCCTGCCCCGGGCTGTTCACCGGCGGGATCACCTGGAACCCGACCGTGCTGATCCCCGGGTACATCTTCCGGCATGACGGCAAGATCGACCTGAACTGCCCCGTGGCCACCGAGCCCAGCAGCTGGGGCAGGATCAAGTCCCAGTACGGCAACTAGACCCTCGTTCTCTGTCGGGACGGACCCGTCTCTCCAAGGCCTGCTTCGGCCGGGGGGGACGGGTCCTCTCTTTTGAGGGGCGTCAGCCTTTGGGAGGGCCCTTGCGAAGGCTCTGGCGCGGCGCCACGGCGATGAGGAGCCCCGCCAGGGCGACGACTCCCCCCACCAGCTCCCGCGCGGTGACCTGGAAGAGGAAGACCGCCGGGAAGAGCGCGGCCAGGGCGAGCTTGGACAGGGTGGTGAGGGGCGGGTTCAGGAACACGGTGAACCCCACGGAGGACGCGGGGAGGTGCTTGAGCAGCCAGGTCCAGAGCGCGAAGCCGAGAACCGTGCAGGGGAAGGTCAGGTAGAGGACCGCGAACCAACCCACCCCGTCCAGTGCGAGGCATTGAGTCCAGACCGGTCCGGGCAGGAACGGAAGGACAAGCAGGCCGCCCAGTCCCACCGAGAGGTAGGTCCAGAGCAGCGGCGGCACGCGGTGGGCCATGGGCTTGCTGAGCACGGTGTAGATCGACCAGGTCAGCGGAGCGAGGGCGGTGACGGCCACAGTCACCGCATAGGCCGCCCCCCCTTCGCCTCGGCGGGCCGAGGCGACCAGGCCCATCCCCAGGGCCGCGACCACGAACCCGAGGATGCGGTTCCTCGTCAGCGGCTCGTGCAGGAAGAGCGCCGCCAGGCTCATCACCATGAGCGGGAGCAGGGTCGTGGTGAGCGAGGCGATCGGCGCGGGGACGCCGTGCTGCTGCCCGTAATAGAGGGCGAAGTTGTAGCCCGGCACCGCTGCGATCGCGCAGGCGAGGAGCCGCCGCCAGTGGCGGCGCGCCACATCCAGCGACTCGCGCCGGTGGAATCCCAGGCAGTAGACCGCGCAGACGGCGGCGGCGGGCAGGAATCGCGCCACGGTGAGGCTCACCCAGTCGAGCCGGGCCGCCGAACGATCCCCGCCCAGAAGGAAGCTGATCGCGACGAAGCTGTTGCTCCAGACCAGGAAGAGCCCCAGCGCGGCCAGGACCAGCGCGGCGCGGCCCGGGCGGGGAGTCATCGCGGACCTTTCTCGGGGCCGCTCCGGATGTCCAGGATCCGGATCACCGGGTTGCTGAAGGCGAAGGAGCGGTAGGCGGGGCGGATCTCGACATGCGGGTACCGGAAGAGCGCCTGGTAGCGCCGGGCCCGCTCGAGGGTCCCGGCCTTCTGGCCGGGGAGGCTCAGGGCCTGGAAGTAGCGGGCGTAGTCGAAGCTCGCCACGCAGAGGTGGGTCGCGCCGTCTGCGCGCAGCGAATCCGGGTCCTCGTCGATGAGCATCCGGTGCGACTCCGCCGAGGCGTAGTTGCCGAAGACGACCCTGCCGCCGAGCGCCTGGGCCTGCCGGGCGGCCTCGGCGCGGGTGTCCCGCGTGAGATGGTAGTCGAGGCGCAGCGATGCCTGGAGCGGCGCCGCGATCAGAAGTGCCAGGAAGGCAATCCCGGCGAGACGGCCCGCGACCGCGGGTAGTGAACGCGGGACGGAGGCCGCCCATCGCACGCCGAAGTAGAGAAGTACCGGGACCAGCGGCATGGTGTAGCGCATGAAATCCGGATAGGGCTTGAAGGGGGTGGCCTCCACGGAGAAGTAGAAGAGCGCGAGGTACAGGAGGAGGGCGCGCTCGAAGGCCTCGAGGGTTCTCCAGTGCCACAGGGCGGCCGCCGTCCCCACGATCCCGATCGCCGCCGCGCTCCAGGTCATTCCGGGCAGGAGACTCGCCCGCAGGTGGAAGGTGAAGAGCTGCGGGAGGGCGTGGACCTGTACCTCCTTCCCCTCGAGGATCCCGCGCAGGTCGTGGTCGAGTCCGGAGAGAAGCCTGGATTCGCGCAGCCCGGAGAGGATCGGGTAATTCACCGCCAGGAAGACCGCCGCCGCAGCCGCGCAGGCGAGGAGGAGCCCCCGGTAGAGCCGCCTGCGGTCGGTAAAGGATCCGAGGATGGGAGCCGCGGCCAGAACAGGGAAGAGGAAGCCCGCCTTGAAGTGGGAGGACGCCGCCAGCCCCGCGGACAGGCCCAGAATCAGTGCCGGGCCGCGGTCCGGCCGGTCCAGGAACCGGGACAGCGCATAGAGGGTGAGGGTGCAGAAGAGCGTGAGGAGGACATCCTCCTTGAGGTAGTGAGCGTGCACCACGAGGATCGGCGAGGCCGCGGCGGCCAGCGCCGCCCAGAGCGCGGGACCCCGCCCGAGTCGCCGCCGCGCCAGGAGGAAGAGGAAGAGGACGGTCAGAGTGCCGTTCACGCCGCTCAGGGTCCGGCCCAGGGCCACCACATCCTGCTTCTCGTCCAGACCCAGCACGCGGTTCACCACGCGGCTCTGCTGGAGCATCATGAGGGGGTGGTGGAAGTCCTGCCGCCCCTCCAGAATGAACCGCACCTTCTTGGGCTCGTCGCGGTGGTAGCCCAGAGGGAATCCGTTGTTCCAGAGGTTCAACGCGAGCGACAGGAGGAGGATCCCGCCGAGTGCAAGAGCCGGGCCCGGGATGAGGGAGCGAGGACCCGGGTGTGTGCGCGGTGTGTCCATGGGCTGAGGAGGATACGCGATGCCGGTGATGTGGCCTAGCGGTCCGGCGCGGATCTCCGGCGCGGCACGCCCGCCCGCCCGGCTCCCCGCCGCACGCGCCGCGCTGGGATGGTTCGCGGCCGCCCTCGTCTTCGGGCTTGCCGCCACCCAGGCGCCGCTCTTCACCGGAAACCAGCACACGAAGTTCCTGATCGGCCTCGCGCGTGCGGGTCATGGATCCCTGGCGGGGGACTGGCTGGCCCACACCGCCGACCCGCTCCCCGCCTTCTCCGCGCTGGTCCGCTGGACCTGCGCGCTCCTCCCGCAGGAGGCCTTCTACGCCTACTCCCTGATTCTCTTCGGTGTCTATCTCTACGCCCTGCTCGGCATCGCCCGCGGCCTGTTCGGGCTTGACCGGTCCCGTCCGGCGCTGTTCCTCCTCTTCGGGCTGCTCGTCTTCCTGCACTCCCGGCTCCTGAGGCGACTCGTGATCGAGGCCCTGG
>CAZWKH010000027.1:0-13721 GCA_964633885.1 uncultured bacterium
CCGTCGGCCTGGAGCGCCTCCCCCGAGAAGCCCGCCGCCAGGGGGCGGGCGCCGCGCGCGAGCCTCGCGCGCAGGGTGTCGGCGAGGCCTGCGTCACGGGCGGGCGGGGCCGCGCCCGGCGTGCGGTTGCCTGCCCGCCCGTCTCCCTGCGGGGCGAGCAGGGCGCGGGCAAGCGCCACCCCGCGGCCGGGCTCCACGCGATAGACCAGCTCGAAGCCGCCCTCGAGGGCGTTGCCCTGCGCGTCGAAGAGACGGTAGCTCCCGGCCTGCGCGGGGTCCGGGAAGAGGAGCGTGTCGGGCGCGGCCGGGAAGCGCGCGATGCCCTTGCCGCCCGGCGGCAGCCACCAATGCGTTCCGGGTCCCACCTCCGCGGCGGGCTGTCCGGCGCGGTCGAAGCGCACCCAGAGCTCGCCCTCGGGCACCCGGTGGAGCCCCGCGGCGGCGAAGGCGATCGCCGCGAGGGGCAGGAGAACGACGAGGCCCAGGCGGAGCGGAGAGAGCTTCATCGGACGGCTCGCGGTGTCATGAAAAATCTCCCTTCACCCTGGCGGCAGGGGGTCCAGGGCGAGCCCGATCTCAGCGCCCACCTTCGCGCGGAACCGCTCGAAGAGCATGCGCCAGAGCGGACCCGGCCGGCCCTCGCCCACCGGCCGCCCGTCCACGGCGCGGATGGGAAGGAGCTCCAGTGTGGTGCTGGTGAGAAACGCCTCCGTGGCGCGGGGAAGCTCCTCTACCCCGACGCGGCCCTCCACCACCGTCAGCCCCGCCGCGCGGGCGACCTCGAGCACGGCATCCCGGGTCACCCCGGCCAGCAGGGGACCGTCCAGCGACGCGGTGCGCAGGGCCCCGTCCAGCATGAAGAACACATTGGTGGCGGTGCCCTCCAGGACGCCCCCCGTCTCGTCCACGAAGAGCGACTCGTACGCGCCCTGCTCAAGAGCCGTTTCCTTGGCCATGAGGTGCTGGAGACGGTTCACGGTCTTGATGCGCGGGAGCGGCGAGGCGCTGTGCATGGGCCAGGGCGAGATGAGGACATCCACCCCGTCGCGGTAGAGCTCCGCCGCCGGGGGCATGAGCCGGACGGCGGTGAGGATCAGGTTCGGCTCATGGCCCCGGCGCAGCCGGATCGCGCCGTCGTGCCTCCCCCCGGTCACCGTGAGGCGCAGCCGCGCCTGCGGGATGTCGTTCGCGCGGATGAGGTCCATCGCCCCGCGGGTGATCGCCTCGTCCGTCACCGCCAACCGCAGCCGCATGCCGGCCAGGGTGGACCGCAGCCGACGCAGGTGCTCCGGGAACCGGAAGAAGCGCCCGGAGTAGCTGCGCATGGTCTCGTACGCGCCGTCTCCGAACAGGACGGCGCGATCGTCCACCGGAAGAAGGGCCTCCTCCTCGGGGACGAGCGCGCCGTTCAGGAAGACGAAGGCCATCTCCCCCTCAGGAGCTCGCGGGCAGCGCGAGCGACTCGCGCAGCGCGGTCAACATGCCGCGCGCCTTCGCCACGCACTCCGCGTATTCCGCCTCGGGATCCGAGTCCGCGACGATGCCCCCTCCCACACCGAGGTGGCAGATGCCCTGGGACAGCACCAGCGTGCGGATGGCGACATTCAGCGCCAGCGACCCGTCGAGGCCCATGTATCCCATCGCGCCGGTATAGGGGCCGCGCACCGTGCCCTCGATCCCGTCCAGGATCTCCATGGCCCGCTTCTTCGGCGCGCCGGTGATCGAGCCGCTCGGGAAGGTGGCTTCGAAGAGTTCCTGGATGCCGGTGTCGCCGCGCAGCTCGCCGCGCACCACCGAGACCAGGTGGTGCACATTGGGGAAGGACTCGAGCCGGTGGAGCTCCGAAACCTCCACGGTTCCGGCGGTGCAGACCTTGCCGAGGTCGTTGCGCTCGAGGTCGGCGATCATGGTGAGCTCGGCCCGGTCCTTGGGACTCTCCTCCAGCTCACGCCGCAGCCGGGCGTCCTCCTCCGGCGTGGCGCCTCGGGGGCGCGTTCCCTTGATGGGCCGCGTCTCCACCGAACGCCCCTGCAGGGAGAGGAAGCACTCGGGGGAGGACCCCGCGATGATGCATTCGCCGCTGTTCATGAAAAAGCCGAAGGGAGCGGGGCTGACCTGGCGCAGAGCGGAGTAGAGGCGGCCCGGCTCGTCCCCATAAGGCACGCTCCAGCGCTGGGTGAGGTTGGCCTGATAGATGTCCCCGGCGGCGATATGCTCCTGGATCCTGCGGACCCCGGCCAGGTACTCCTCGCGGCTCATCGTGGAGACCACATCGACCCCGTCCACCTGGAAGCGGCGGTCGGGGCGCACCTCGGGGGACTCGACGACCTCCTCTTCCTCGGCGGGGGGAGCCTCACCGGTGGTGGCCGCGGTCACGATCCCGCGATGCGGCTTGGAGGCGAGCTCGCGCAGCTTGTCGATCTCGTTGCCGAGCCGCTTGCGGATGGTGGTGCCGCGCCCGCCGCTCAGATCCACCGCAGCCCCGATCCACCTCCTGGTCTTGTGTTCGTAGGCCAGCACGGTCTTGTAGAAGGAGACATGCATCTCGGGCAGGCCCAGATCGTCCGTGGCGTGGAGCGGCACGCCCACCGTGGAGCGCCCCAGCTCGTAGCCGAAGTAGCCGACTCCGCCGCCCGAGAAGGGAACGAGGGGGCTGCCGCCCATGAGCCGCATCTGCTGGAGATGCGCCTGGAGGATCGTGAGGGGGTTCCCGGTCAGGTGGCGAACCTTCTTCCCCTCCACGATGTCGATCCCGTCGCCCCGGCTGCGCAGCGTCAGGAAGGGAGCGACCCCGATATAGGAGTACCGGGACAGTTCGTGGCTGGCCATGCCGCTGTCCAGGAAGAAGAACCCCGGGATGCGATTCATGTTGAGGAAGACATCCTCCGGGGACAGGTCGAAGTCGATCCCTCGGGTGAGCACGGTGGGTTGGGAGTCTTGGTTCATGGGTTCCCTCTGCGGCGCGGCCGCCGGCCGCGCCATGTTATGCACTAACTTCCGGCCGGCCAAAAGAATAGAGGATCAGCGGGAGGGGGGATACCAAACAGATGTCTGGTATGATAAAATGCCGTCAGCCTCCCCGAAAACTCCCCCCGGAGCCTAGCGATTGTCCCTATCGCTGGGAAGGAAAAACCCGTGCCCCAGCCCCTGGTCCTGCATGTGGACATGGACGCGTTCTTTGCGTCCGTGGAGGCGCGCTCCGACCCGCGTCTGGCCAGGCTCGCGATGGCGGTGGGGGGAGGTCCTGGAGACCGGGGGGTGGTGACCACCGCCTCCTATCCCGCGCGGGTCTTCGGGGTCCACTCGGGGATGGCCCTCGCCGAGGCCCGGCGGCTCTGTCCCCACCTGGTCGTGATCCCCGTCGATCCTCCCAAGTATGTGCACGAATCCCTGGAGGTTCTGGCGGTGCTGGACCGGTTCTCGCCCCTAGTGGAGCCTGCCAGCATCGACGAGGCCTACCTCTCTCTGCCTCCCTTGGCGGAGTCGCTGTGGGAGCGGCGCGCTCTGGATATCGCAGGGCGCATCCGAGGCGCGGTCCAGGTGGAACGCGGGCTCTCCTGCACCGTGGGAGCGGCCGTCAACAAGCTCCAGGCCAAGATGGCCTCCTCTCTGGCCAAGCCGGGAGGAGTGCGGGTGGTGCCGGCGACGCAGTTCCTGGCGGTGTTCGGCGAGCAGCCTGTCTCGGCGATCCCCGGTGTCGGACCCAAGACCTGCGTGCTCCTCACCGGGCTGGGCATCCGCAGCGTCAGGGATCTGGCCGAGGCGGACCCCGGTGGGCTTCGCGAGGGATTCGGGCGCTGGGCATCCCAGTTGAGAGCCAGCGCAAGGGGCGAGGACACCCGATCCGTGCTCGCTGCCGGAGAGGAGCCGCCTCCCAGGAGCGCCGGACATGAGACGACCTTCGAGCGGGACATCGCCTGCGCGGCCCATCTGCGGGCCACCACCTGGTTCCTCGCAGACCGGGTGGCGCGGCGCTTGCGCCGGCACCGGCTCCTTGCCTGCGCCGTGGCCGTGCGGTTCAAGGTGAAGCAGCAGCGCATGAGCCGTCAGAGGGCTCTCGCCCAGCCCAGCTCGGACCCGCGGGTCCTTGCTCTGACGGCATGGGATCTCCTGGAGGCGGCCCGCCGAGGCCTCCCACTCAGGCTTCTGGGTGTCGCGGGACTGGGGCTCTCGGCGGGGGAGCCGGCCCCCGGACTCCTGGCCGAAGACAGGCGTCGCGTCGATCTGATCCGGGCGGGGGACCGGATCCGCAACCGCTTCGGGGAGAGTCTCCTCCTCCCGGCGGGGGTATTCTTGCGGAGAGGATCCGAGGAATGAACGACACCGCCCTCCTTACCCAGGATGAGCTCCGGACGAGGCTCCTCATCGGCGCTTCCGGGTACTCCTTCGACGACTGGGTCGGGCCCGTGTACCCCAAGGGCACGCCCAGATCGGAGTTCCTTGCCCGCTACGCGCGGATGTTCCCGGTCGTGGAGATCAACGCCACCTACTACCGCATTCCTCCGGCCCGCAGCTTTGAATCGATGGCGCGCAAGGCGCCGCGCGACTTCCTGTTCACGGTCAAGGCCCACCAGGAGATGACCCACGGGCAGAGCCGCGAGGCCGCTCTCTACCGGACCTTCCTCGACGCGATCCAGCCCCTGCGCGCGGCGGGCAAGTTCGAGGGCGTCCTGCTCCAGTTCCCCTTCGCCTTTCGCAACGAGCCACGGCACCGCGCCCACCTGGGCTTCCTTCGGGAGGCTCTCCCGGAGATGCGCCTCTGGGCCGAGTTCCGCCACGCGAGCTGGAACCAGGAGCCGGTCTTCGACTACCTGAAGAGGCTGGACCTGGGCTTCTGCGGAGTGGACGAGCCCGCCCTGCAGGGCCTCATGCCGCCCGTAGCCGCCGCCACCACCGACACCGGCTATGTCCGGTTTCACGGCAGGAACCAGGCGACCTGGTGGCAGGGCGGGCATGAGCGCTACGACTGGGACTACAGCTCGGAGGAGCTCTCCGAGTGGCTGGACCGCATCCGCAAGCTGGCCGCCGGGACCCGGCGGACCTATGTCTTCTTCAACAACTGCTACATGGGGCGTGCGGTGAAGAGCGCGCGGATCCTGCAGCGGCTGCTCGGGTTTCCGACGGAGCCCGACCTCGGATTCTGAGCGGGACCGCGTATAATCCCCCGAAGCTCCGCCGCGGCGCGTCGCGCGCCGTTCACACCCGCGGATGCCCGAGGGGAGTCTCCTGCGTGCGCGATTGGACCCGGGACGAGAAAATCCAGTACCTCGAGCAGAAGGGCCTCGCCGAGATCCACAGGCACTTCGACGGGGCCATCCGGCCCGTCACCCTCTGGAACCTCTCCCAGAAGTACTATTCCGCGATTCCCGGCATGGACTTCGAGGGCTTCACGCGGATGCTCACCTGGGACGCCGCGCAGGACCGGTCGCTTCTCGACTACCTGGACAAGTTCCATGTCCCGCTCCAGTACACGCAGTTCTACGACAACCTCCGCATGATCTCTTTCGAGATCTGCGAGGACGCGTACCTGGACGGCGTGCGCACGCTGGAGCTGCGCATCAACCCGGTCATCCACCGCCGGGCGGGGTTGACGAGCCGGCAGGTGCTGAACTCGGTCCGGGCGGGGATGAAGGACGCCCTGCGGAAGTACCCGGACCTCAAGCTGGGCATCACCGTCATCGCCATCCGCGGACATGGCGGCAACATGGCCAAGATTCTCCTCCGCGAGGTGGTGGGGGAGCTGGCGCTCTTCCACGACAGTCCGGGGGTGGTGGGGTTCGACATCGCGGGGGCCGAGCGCCCCTTCCCTCCGGTCCTGTTCAAGGAGGCCTATGCCCTGGCGCGTCGCATGGGCTTCCGCCTCACCGCCCATGCGGGAGAGGACACCGGTCCGCAGAATGTCTGGTCGGCGCTGGACGACCTGGGGGTGGAACGGATCGGCCATGGAGTGACCTCGGTGCAGGACAAGGCGCTCATGCGCCGTCTGGCGGCCGACCGGGTGACCCTGGAGGTGTGCATCACCTCCAATGTCCACACGGGCGCGGTTCCCTCCGTGGAGGAGCACCCCCTGCGCCGCTTCCTGGAGGCCGGGGTTCCGGTGACCCTCGCCTCGGACAATCCCACCGTGTCCTCGACGACGCTCACCCAGGAGTACCTGCTGGCCATCGACGCTTTCGGCCTCACCCAGGAGGAAGTGGACCTCCTCATCCGGAACGGGCAGCAGGCGGCCTTCGTGGGCTGACCAGGGGCATTCCACGACCCAGCGTGCCTCGGTTGATCACGGCTTTCCGAGGGGGGGGCCGCTTTAATCGGGTACCGCGCAGGGGGATGCATCCTGGGAGCCCCAATCCGCGGGCCCGGCTCCCCTGCGGGGGGGGAAGGATTTCGGGCTGCCGGGGGTATTGGTCCCAAACCGGGGAGGTAAGTTGTAGTCGACCATGTCGTGGGCTACACTGCCCCCGGTTTTTTTCGGGGCGACGGATCCTCTCGACCGCGCTCCGGAGACAGGAGGAACGAAGGTGGACGCGAGACTGAGAACCCTTGGCGGCGCGCTGGCGGCGGTGGCGGCCGCGGCGATCCTGACCCTCCCCGCCTCGGGTGAAGAGAACTGCGCCAACGACTTCCGCAGCGGCAAGCTCTACTTCGCCCAGAAGGTCTACGACAAGGCCGTGACCTACTTCGAGAGCGCGGTGGCTCTCTGTCCGGAGAAGGCGGAGTACCGGGCTCGCTACGGGATTGCCCTTGCCCAGTACGCCAGCGAGCGGATGATCGGCGAGTACGCCGGCGCCGTGGGGCAGGAGGCGCTCCTGGCCGAGATCATGGACACCTTCGCGAAGGCCGGCGCCGAGTTCGACAGCTCCCTGGCCGTGGATCCCAAGGACAAGTCGAACAAGAAGTTCACCAACGAGAACCGGCAGCACTTCTGGGTCGACCACTACAATCGCGGTCTGAAGTTCGCCAAGGAAGGCAAGTTCGATTCCGCGGACCTGGAGTTCCGGGTCGCCCGCCTCATCGATCCCAAGGAGCCCCGGGCCTACCAGCAGGGGGCCGTCGCCCTCATCAACGCCGACCGCAAAAGCGAGGCCGCGGAGCTGGTCCGCCAGGGTCTCGCCGTGGACCCCGCCCACCCCAACCTCAACAAGCTTCTCGAGAGCATCTATGTGGACGCGGCCCGCGGGCTCATCGACGAGGCCGACCGCATCACGCGGGAGACCCCCTTCGGCACCGTATCCCAGGCCGGCGCGGACTCCGCCCGCGTGGCGCGCGAGTTCCTGCAGAAGGTCCTGGAGCGCCGTCCCGATGATCCCGGCCTCCACTTCGACATGGGTCTTGCCTTCCTCACCGAGGGCGGCGCCCTGTCCCGCGGCGACACCGGCGATTCGATCGCCGTGGCGGCACAGGACCGTTTCCGTCAGGCCGCGGCGTCCTTCGCCAAGGCCGCCAGCCTTGCCCCTCCGGACGGGGACACCCGCGACACGCACCTCAACTCTCTCTTCAACGAGATCCAGGCCTACCTGAACGCCGGGGATCTCGACGACGCGAAGCGGGTGGTGGGCGACTACCTCTCCCTGGCGCCGACGGACCCCGCGATCTGGCAGTTCCTGGCCCAGGTGCTGGCGAAGAAGGGCGACCAGGAGGGCACGGTCATGGCGCTCGTCGTCTCCAAATCCATCGCCGGCCAGGCCGTTCCGGTAGAGGACGCCAAGTCCATGGCCATCAAGGAAGAGAAGGACACGAGCGTGGAGATGGGCGACCCCGACGCGGTCTACACATACCAGGAAGGCGAGAGCGGGAACCAGATCAACTCATGGCTCTGGTACGGCAAGAAGACCGCGGTGGCATTCAAGCTCGGGCTCAAGGTCGGGCAGTACAGCTGGTAGGGACGCCCGCCCTCAGCCGGGGCCATGGAGACCGACGCCCCTGAAATGCGTGGACCACGAGGAGATCGCCGTCGGCGCCTGCCCGACCTGCGGGCATGAAGTCTGCGAGATCTGCCTGCAGGGCTCGTCCGAGCCGGATGCCTTCGAGTGTCCGGAATGCGGAGAGGCCGGCGTCGTGATCTACGACGCGGTGCCCGGCGGGGCGCGTCCGGAAGAGGGCGGCGCCGAGGGTTGGGGGGCCTAGGGGGAGGCCCGTCCGCCGCTCATCTGCGCAGGGTCTCCAGATAGCGCAGGATCTCCCTGCGCACCTCCTCGCGGACCTCGGACCCCCGATGCGACAGCCGCTCCAGGTCCACCTTGCTCACGAAGCGCACATGGATGAAGCGCTTGAGGCTGTTCATCGGGATCCGCGCCGGGCTCTGCAGCAGGAGCCTGGGCACTTCCTTGTTGGACGGCCCGGTGTAGAGGGCGCGATCCCGGAGAATCCGGTCGAGAATGCGCAGGCTGCGGGTCAGGCCGACGATCATCGGCACCAGCCCGTTGAGCTGGGCGGCCTTCGGGTTGTCCAGGATCCCCAGCACAAAGGGCTCGTTCCCCATCTGGAGGCGCACCAGCTCCTTGAGCGAGAGCTCCGGCGGCTGGCGCCCCTCGGGGCGCTCCGGCAGGCGCGGGGTTCCATCCGGGTGGATGAAGTCGAGAGCCCGATCCTCGCGGTAGCGAACCTCGAACGCGTCCGGCGCCCGCCGCAGCACTCCCCAGGTCTGGACCGTGGGCCATATCGCGTCCGCGACTTCCCGCTCGATGGTCAGCCGCACTCCGCTCCCGCCCCGCCCATGCTGGACGACCTCCAGGAAGACCGAGAGCGCGTCGGGGCGCACCCCCGGCTTGTCCCCGAGCACGGAGCGCAGCACCCAGATCTGGTGCACCAGCGAGACCAGGAAGGCGAACTCCCGGTCGAGGATCGGATTCACCCGCATCCCGGCGAGGATCATCCCCACCGGCTGTCCCACGGGGTCCTTGAGGAGGCGGTGCTGGATCTTGTCCAGCTCGTTGGAGGAGAGCGCGTGCTCCATGGTGATGAGCCGGTCGAAGAACGGCTCGTAGGTGGTCAGCCTCGAGACCACGCTCTTCATGTGCTCGATGTCCTGGTCGTAGCGGCTCAGGACCGGCATGAGGCGGCCCATGCCGCGCACATCGTAGGGATCGATCGATCCGGCGAGGACCGAGACCCGCTTCTCCATGAGATGGATCTCGAGCATGCCCAGCTGGGCCACCAGCTGCAGCGCCCGCACATCGGGTTTGACGCCCTGGCTGATGCGCGTCTCGACGCGGCTGAACCACTCCCGCAGGCGGTGGATGAGGTCCTGCAGGCGGGATGGATCGTCCGGCAGCGCGTCCTGGTCGAAGGAGATCGCGCCCAGTTCGGACGCCTCCCGCAACACATCCAGGATGGGCAGGATGGAATCCACCTGGCCCGAGCCCTCGGGTTCCTTCCAGATGCCCTGTGCGATGCGCAGCGAGACGCGCTCCAGGCTGGACAGCGACTCGAGTTGGCGCAGCACCTCCACTCCCGGCCGCTTCACTTCCAGGAAGCTGCAGAGCAGGCGCAGGCCGGCCGTGTTTTCACGCACGCAGAGCTTGCCGGCCGACTTGAGGACCTCCACCGCGGTGTCCGGATCCAGTTTCCGGAGGAGTTCGGCGAGGCGCCGCCCGCGGATCTGGGGATCTTCCTCATGGGCCACCGCTTCCAGGGTGGCCACCGCGCCCGGCGGTCCCGTGTACCGGGTGAGGATGTCGGCCTGCCGGGCGAGCGAAGGCGGCGCGGTGAGATCCACCGTGCTCGTCAACGCGGATTCGGCGGGCATGCTCATGGGACGGCTCGTTCCGTGGATGCCGGAGGCAAGCGCTTCTCCCCATGATCATCGGCAGTCCGCCGGGGGTTGGGCCGGAGCCCCGCCGCGGAGAGAGGGGATGTCGGGGGGATAACCCCCAGGACAAAGGCTGCGGGGCCATTGGGGAATGGCCCCGCAGACGGACCCGAATTACGGTGCCATCCCGGATGTCGGCACCGCCGGGCCTGGGAACCGGCTGCGCCCCGTTTTGCCGTTGCGCCTGGGGGACCGGATCCCGGCCGCAATCCGGGTCCCGGTCCAAAAAAGAGCGGGGGCCCGTGCCCCCGCCGGTCAGGCGACTAGAACCACTGCCATTCGCCAAACCACTGCCACTCGCCGATGAGAGCGAGCATCTGCATGATGATGCTGAGCATTGGTGTTTCCCCCCTTCTTGGGTTCTGGTTTTCAGGGCCTTCCGCCAACCACGCCAACCCATATCCGCAACCCTCGTGCCATTTGCAACGCCTCCGGGTCAAATGGCGCAAGATCCACTATTTCAATGGGTTGTGCGAGAGCAAGAGCCAGGCGGTCGAGAGCGCTCCACCGCGGACCCTGTCAACGATTCAGGACGAGGGGGTGGGATCAGGACCTAAGCTATTGATTCCATGGTCATTGCGGTGTCGTCAATGATTGACGACAGGAGGTGTCGCTGCCAGGCGACAAATCAGGCGTTGGGGAGGTCGAGGAGGAAGCTGGCTCCGCCGCCGGGGAGGTTTGCCGCCCGGATCAGCCCGCGGTGGTTGGCGGCGATCCGGAAGGCCGTGGAGAGACCGAAGCCATGGCCCGTCACCTTGGTGGTGAAATGCGGTTCGAAGATGCGGTTCAGGTTGGCATCGGGCACGCCCGGCCCGTTGTCCGAGAAGGAGACCTGCACTCGCTGCGCGCCAGGATCGTAGTGGGTCTCGACGAAGATCTTCTTCACCGGACGATCCACCTCGGTCAGCGCATCCGCCGCGTTGGTCAGCAGGTTGATGAAGACCTGCTGAAGCTGTGCGGGGTCCACATTCACCATGGGCAGGATCGGATCGGGGGTGATCTTGAAGTGGATGCCGTCGAATCGGTTCTGGGGCCGGACGAAGTCGACGGTGCGGCGGACGAGCTCGTTGAGGTCGGTCGGGACCTTGTGGGTTTCCTGATGGGAGAACGCGGCGAGGCCGTCGACCAGGGCCGACATGTTGCCCACATTGATGTGGATGACCTCGGCGCTGTGCGCGACCTTCTCGCCGTCCGCGTGGCGCGCCCGCTGGAATACCCGGTTGGCGCTGACCTTGAGCTCGTTCAGGTACTGGCCGAGGCTGCGCCCGATCTCCTGCGCCATCTCTCCCATGGCCGCCATGCGCTCGGAGCGCAGCAGGTCGTCCTGGGTCCGGATCACGGCGAGGTATCGCCGGTTGGCGGCATGCACCAGGGCGAGGCAGGCGAAGAGCAGCAGCAGCCCGGCGATGCCCAGGGTGCCGTAGAGCAGCACCAGGAGCGGGCTCAGCAGGACGAGGGCCAGGCTGCTCTGGATCTCCTCCGCGTAGAGGCAGTTGTCTTTCCAGAGCGTGGACATGCGCCGGCCGGTCATCGCGTTCATGAGCCAGGCCATGAGGGTGTTGTTGACCACGATGTAGGTGATGCCCGCGAGCAGGAAGGCGGAGAGGAAGCGGCGGTCGGCGAGGCTCTGGGCCACGGCTTCCATGCGCTGGGCGGCAGGCAGGTCGAAGGCGGTCAGGAAAGGGCTGCCCCCGAGGACCTGGTACACCACCGCGGCGGCGGCGCCGGCCAGGGTGAGCTGCGAGCCGTTGTATACCGCGCGGTACCACTTGGAGCGGCGGAAGATGAAGTTGCCGGCCACGGTGCTGACGAAGATCGTGGGCAGCGCCGCCCAGACATTCAGGATGAGGATCGCCGAGAGCTTGGCGGTGGCCGCGAGGCTCTGCACCGAGTCTCCGCTCCGCGTGCGCACCCAGAAGAGCTCGCTCACCAGACACACCGCGGCCCAGAGCAGCACATGCTCCGGGTGCCATGTCTCCTGACGCAGCACGGAGACGAGGACCAGGGCCAGTGCCGCTGCGATGTTCAGAGCGACGATGAACTTGACTCTTGGTTTCACGAAATCCCTCTAGGCGCTGAGGGGGGCGCGGTGACAACTCGTTATCGGATCGCCGGATGGCCGACTTTAGGGAGATCCGACCCAGAGGGGAGCCGGGGGGAGGGTGCGGGCGGAAGCTGTTGCTGGAAAAAGGTCTAGCGGGGCGACCCTACCAGCGAGCCCGGTGGCCCCGGGTGTCCAGGTGGACGAAGGGACCGTGCGAGCCCGTCTTGCGGTAGGCGGCGGCCCCGCCCACCAGCGGGCCGTAGTCCTCGGATGCGTCCATCTCGTCGATGATGGCGAGGAGGAAGGCCGCATCCTTGCGGTTCACCCGGCCGTCCCCGTTCAGGTCGTCCATCACATCGTCGCCGTTGCGGTCCACATAGATGTCGGCGGCGTCCCCCAGGAGGTGGCGGCTGAAGCGGGTGCGGTTGCCCACCTGGCGGTTGTAAGCGGGGGTGCGGAAGCCGCTCAGCAAGCGTATGGCATCTCCGGGGAGCCCGCGCCGGAGCATCAGGTCGGCCAGTCCCTCGATCTTCATGAGCAGGGCGGTGTGCACGGCCGCGTAGTGCGGGTAGGGCGCCTTCAGCTTGCACTCCATGTCGCCCAGGCTGACATGGTCGCTGAGAAGGGTGGCGCGATTCTCTGCGGTGATCTCCACGAACCCCCGCGGGACCTCGAACTGCCATGGCTGGTCCGAGTTGCCGATCGGGTAGCTGCCCATCGGATAGCCGTTCAGGACCCCATCCACCATCTCCGAGGCGGGCCGCATGACCACGAGCTGGACCCGGTAGGGGAGGGGTCTGGGCAGACCCGGCTCCGTGAGCTCCTGGAAGCTGACGGCGTAGATCCCGACCTCCTGGGGAGCGGTCAGGACGAAGCGGCGCCCTTCCTCGAGCTCGACCCGGACATCCGCCGGGGCTTCGATCTGGAAGCGGTCGAGAAGCTTCGGGGCGGTGCCCGCGTAGGAGGCGAGGTCGAACGGCAGGTCCTCGCCGGGCAGGGCGAAGAGGCTGACGATGTGCGAGGGAGCGCGGAATACGGAGAAGTCCGCGTGAAGCCCCTGGGGGGCGGCCAGAGCGAGGAGGGCGCAGGCGGTCAGGAGCACCCGGACATGAGCCCGGCCACGCGCGTCAGGTGCGCTGTGCTTCCTGCTAAACTTCATGTCGTCCTGCTGCTGACGGTCTTTGTGGGCCGGGAGGCCATGGAGCGGCCAGGGAGGGGTGCCGCGTTCCAGGGCCGTCCGAGCGCGGACGGTTGTTAGTGCCCTCTATTCCGTCCCGATCGGCATGGGGTTGCCGGGACTATAGGGGGGGCGCCTGGGTTTTGCAACGGTCGGGGGTGACATGGCCCAAATTTTCCGTCGTCGCCTGGTCTGGGCCTCGCTGGCGGCGCTGCTCCTCGGTGGGGTTCTCGCGGGAGCGGCCCAGGGCGCGGCCGGCCATGTCGTGCTGCTGGTCATCGACGGGCCCCGGCAGACAGAGTTCCTCGCGGAACCCGGCTGTCCCCACGCCCCCGCGCTGAGCGGAGTCCTCGCGCCCTCGGGGGGGATTCTCACCACCTTCTCGAACATGAACCTCACCCAGACGGTCCCGGGCCACGCGACGCTCCTGACGGGCAGCACCCAGAGCATCGCGAACGACGGGACCCAGCGGCCGACCATGCCCACCCTCTTCGAGTTGCTGCGCAAGGAGAAGGGTCTCCCCGAGACCGCGGTGTGGATGGTGGGAGGGAAGGACAAGCTCGCGGCGCTCACCTACAGCACCTATGAGGGCTACGGTTCGGAGTACGGGGCGTCCTACGACACGGCCCTCAGGGACGACCCTTCGACCTACGCCGCGGCGGCCTCGGTGCTCGCCGCCCATCATCCGACCT
>CAZWKH010000028.1:0-13414 GCA_964633885.1 uncultured bacterium
CACGGCGTCGACGGCCTGGAGACGGGATCGCGCGATGACGGTGCCCAGCCGCTCGTGGAGCCGGTTCTGTGCCGTGCGCCGGACCGCCTCGAGCTCCGCGAGCGCGCCATCCCTGCCCTGCCCACGGAGCCGGTCCTCCAGGGTCTCATCGCCCGAGAGCAGCATGATCGCGAGGCTGCGGCGCGTCAGGTGGGTCTCGGGCAGGTGGGGCAGCAAGCGAAGGATGGCCTCCTCGATCTCCGCCGGATACTCGACGCGCAGAACGGATCGCCGCTGATCGCGAAGCGCGCGGCGGAGCTCGTCGAACCCCTTGCGCCGCACGGCCACGGTGCGCACCACCTCCACGCCGAGGATCTCCGAAAGGGCCTCGCGGTCGATCTCCACCCCCAACTCGCCGGCTTCGTCGGTCATGTTGAGGTCGAGGGTGAAGGGAAGGCCCATCTCGGCCAGTTGCGACGCGATGAGCAGGGCCCGGCGGAGGTTCTTGGCGTCCGCCACCTGGACGATCGCCTCGGCGGGCTCATCCAGGAGGATGTCGCGGGTGACCCGCTCGTCCTCGGACATGGGGATCAGCCCGTTCACCCCGGGGGTGTCGATGAACTCCACCATCTCGCCGTGGAGGCGGGCCTTGCCGCGGGTCACGGTGACGGTGGTGCCCGGGTAGTTGGAGACGGTGACATAGCGGCCGGTGAGGAAACCGAAGATCACGCTCTTGCCGACATTCGGGTTGCCGACCAGCACGACGCGCCGGGAGGCCGCCGCTGCGGCTTGCGGCGCGACCGGATCCTTGGACGCGAGGGCGGGGACCGGCGTGTGCAGGCTGCTCATCCCATGGGCTCCGGCGCGACGACCTACCGGAGCGCCCCCTCCTCTCCCCGCTTCGCGATGCACCGGGCGCATACCCCGAAGATCTGCATCACATGGTTGTCGGGGCGGAAGCCGTGCTCCCGGCAGACCTGCTCCTGCAGCCGCTCGATCTCCTCGTTGACGAACTCCACCACCCCTCCGCAGGAACGGCAGACCATGTGGTCGTGGTGGCGCCGGTTGTAGACATGCTCGAAGAGCGCCTGGCCGGATCCGAACCGGTGCATCTTCACGAGCCCAGCCGCCTGCAGATGCTCCAGGGTGCGATAGAGGGTCGCCCGGCTCACCCGCTTCGACTCGCGCCGGTGGCGGACGAACTGCAGCAGGCTGTCCGCGTCGAAATGCCCCTCCCGGCTCAGCACGATGTCGAGCACCGTGCGGCGCTCGCTGGTGAGCCGGAGGTTGCGCCCGCGCAGGTACGCCTCGAAGCGGCCCAGGGGGCTGTCCTCCTGGGCTTGCGGTCCGCTCGCTATCTCCTGTCCGGCAGTCATCTCGCCATCTCCTTATTGAGACGGTGTCTCAATATCATGAAAAGGTACGGATTCCGGAGGGCAGGGTCAACGAGGGATTTGTGGAATCGGCTTATCCAGCCGGGTTGAGCCGGAGGGACCCCAGGCGGTCTGCGGACTTAAGTGCAGTATCCAAAAGCACTTCTGGAAATTTGAAGAAGCCGGCCAGGGCCGTGGCTTCCTGCCCCTGGAGAGGAATGGTCTCCTCCCCCAGACGGCTGATCGCGTAGATCCGTCCCGGCTCCTTGTAGAGATAGCGGACCCCGGCCCGGAAGCGGCCGAAGGCCAGACGGCGCATGTAGAGGGCCTCGAGCCGGAAGGACTCCCGCCAGGCCGCGAGATAGGCCCCCTCGGAAACCGCACGCGGCACGAAGCGATAGCGGAAGCGCTGCCCGCGGGCGTCTTCCGTGAAGAGCAGGCACTCGTCCTGCAGTCCCCGACGCAGCTCGATGTCGTAGAGCGGCGTCGCACGCAGAGTGGTCAACCTGGCCGGCAGCGCGACCGGCACCGGCAGGGCGTAGCCGACATCCACCAGCCACCGCGCATCCCCGATCTCCACGAGCAGCGCGGTGTGGGCCTGCGGCTTCTCGGCGGGGAGATGGCAGAAGAGAAGCCGCGATCGGAAGCCGAGAAACCGCAGGAGAAACTGATAGGCATAGCTGGATGCGAAGCAGGTGCCGCCGCTTCCCCAGCGCAGGTGGTCCTCCCAGAACTCGACGGGGCCGCGGATGGCGGCGTCCGGGGACATCACGCGGGCCGCCTTGATGAGCTTGGTGGCGTTCTCGAAGGGGACATGGCGGAGATACGCCGCATGGAGCTCGTCGAGTGCGTCCGCGGTGGGCTCCATCGGCGGGGTCACCTGCCACCTCTCGAGCACCCGCTCGAGGATTCCGGCGCGTGGGCGCGCGGCGGGACTCACGCGACTCCCACCCAGAGACCCCCCGGTTCCAGGGCAAGAGAGTCGCCGGGGATCCAGGTCTCCGGCGAGCCCTGAACCGCGTGGTAGCGCTGCGCGAGCGCCTTCCCATGGGGGCGGGCGGTCGCCGTGCCTCGACCCAGGTTTACCACGACCACGCCTCGGCGGCCGCCCTCCATCCGCGCGAAGGCCACGGCGTCCGGCGCGCCGGAGTCCAGAGGTTCGGCGGCCCCGACGCCCCAGGGGGCGGTGCGGCACAGCGCGAGGAGCCCGCGGTACATGTCCAGAGGCCATGACTCCGCGGCCGGCCAGGCAATGGGCTCGGCCTCGAAGAGGCTCGGCCGGTGGATCGCGCCGGCCTCCTGGCCGTTGTAGAGGAGCGGCAGTCCGCCGGAGAGAAAGGCCACCGCGGCGGCCGCGTGCAGGTGCTCTTCCCCGAAGACCGCCAGCGCTCGGGGCTCGTCGTGGTTCTCCAGAAAACGCAGCGGAAGCGCCGCGGCGGGAAAGTGATCCCGCCAGCCGCGGAGCGCGTCCGTCACCGCGCTCGCCCCGGCCTTGCCCCGCACGGCGTCCCGCAGCGCGCGGTACAGCGCCCAGTCGTAGGAAGCATGGAAGGCGATGGTGTGCAGCTCGGGGTCCTGCCACTCCGCAAGCATGAAGTGATCCGGCCGGAGCGCGCCGAGGCGCCGGTGGGTTTCTCCCCAGAAGGATCGCGGCACCATTCCCGCCACATCGCAGCGGTAGCCGTCGATGCCGGCCTCGCGGACCCAGAAGGCCGCGCTCGCGGCGAGATACTCCACCACGCCCTCGGCCTCGAAGCGCCAGTCGGCCACATCGGTCCAATCCCGCACGCGGCGGGCCGGGCGCCCGCGCCGGTCCCGGGCGAACCAATCCGGGTGCTCGCCGGCCAGCACATGGTCGGGAGCGGCGTGGTTGGCCACGAAGTCGACGATCACGCGCAGGCCGCGGGCATGGGCCGCGTCGACCAGTCCGCGCAAGTCCTCGGGCCTTCCCAGCGCTGGATCCAGGCTCCGGTAGTCACGGATCGCATAGGGCGAGCCCCTGCTTCCCTTGCGCCCATCCACCCCGACGGGATGGATGGGCAATAGCCAGATCGCCGAGGCCCCCAGCGAGACGATGCGATCGAGCCGGGGAAGGATGGCGGCCAGGGTGCCCTCTGCGGAAAAGGCGCGGGGATAGATGGAATAGAGCATGCCGCCGCGCGCCCATTCCGGGGGCGACAGGGCCTCGGCCTCACGGTAGCGGCCACCATGAAGGCGGATGCCGTGCTCGGAGCCATGTTCGGGTGGTGGGACGGCCCGCGTGCTGCGAAGCATGAGGCGCTGTTATACCACGCCCGCGCGCCCGGGTCATGTCCCGCGTCGCGTGAATGATAGACTCGCCTTCCCGGGGAGCGCGGGAGAAGCTCGCGCGGCATTCGAGGAGGTCGGGGTTGAGCCGCATTCTGTTCCTGTTCGTGGACGGGCTGGGACTCGGGGACGCCGAGGCCGCCACGAATCCCCTGCGCCATCCGGATCTCAAACTCCTCGCCAACTTCCTGCCCCGCGGGTGGCGGCCGCCCGAGGGAGGCGGCCGGCCGGCGGCGCTCCCCGAGGTGCTGCGCCATGCGCCGCTTCCCTGGGACGGCCTGGTCCGCGCCACCGACGCGTCGCTGGGCCTGCCCGGCCTTCCCCAGAGCGCGACGGGCCAGACCACGCTTCTGACCGGCGTGAACGCCGCCGAGGCCATCGGACGACATCTCTACGGCTATCCCTCGCCCACCCTCCGGAAGATCCTCATGCGCGACTCGGTGCTCAGGCAGCTGGTGGACAGAGGGCGCCGGGCGGCCTTCGTGAACGCCTTCCGGCCGCTCTTCTTCGAGCTGGGCGACGCGGTCTGGAGCAAGGGCATGAGCGCCACCACCTGGGCCAACCGCGCCTGCGGAGCCCCGTTTCGCACCCTGGACGATCTCCTGGCCGGCCGGGCGGTCTACCACGACATCACCCACGACTCTGCCCGGGCGCGGGGTTACGGCATCCCGGAGCGTACGCCGGAGGAGGCGGGCGCGATCCTCGCGCGGGTCGGCGCGGAGCTGGACTTCGCCCTCTTCGAGTTCTTCCAGACCGACAAGGCGGGGCATGCGCAGGACGCGGGGCGGGCGGCCTTCGAGCTGGTGAAGCTGGAGCGCTTCCTGGCCGCGGTGCTCGCCGCGGTGGATCTGTCGCGAACCACGGTGATCGTGACCAGCGACCACGGCAATGTGGAGGACCTGGGCACCCGGACGCACAGCTGGAATCCGGTGCCCACTCTGCTCTTCGGCGAGCGGGCGGCCGGGCTGGCGGCCCGGGTGGATCGCCTCGAGGGGTTCACGCCGGGAATGGTGGCGGCGCTGACGGGGGAGGAGATCGCGGGAGACCGTGTTCGCGGGAGAGACATGGGCCGGGCGGCAGTCACTGGCGGGGACATGGACGGCCTGCGCGCCCGGGTCGATGCCGTCCACACCCGCCGCAAGCGGGTCCAGGGGGAGCTGCAACGGCGGCTCGATCTCATGGCCCGCATCGACGCGGCCGCGCAGCAGGATGGCGCGCGGGACGAGGCCGCCGAAGCCGAGCTCGCCGCCCTGCGCGCGGCGGCGGGCGACGCCGAGCTGCGCGTGGAGCTGCTCCGCATCAAGAAGGAGCAGATGGAGGCGGAACAGGCATACTATGATGCGCGCGGCAAGGGCGGGGCCGGACCCTCCGAATGAGGCCGGTCTTCGCGGGGCGCCGCGGGAGCGCCGCCGGTTCCGGCCGGCCAGGGCCGTTCACGGGTTTCTGAACCCGGCGAAGGAGATGAGGATGGGACAGCGGATCATCGTGGTGGACGCCTTCACGGATCGGGCGTTCGCCGGGAACCCGGCCGCGGTGTGCGTGCTGGATGGGGAGCGTGAGCCCGAGTGGATGCAACAGGTGGCCTTGGAGATGAACCACTCCGAGACCGCGTTCCTCCTGCACCGCCCGGAAGGCTGGTCCCTGCGCTGGTTCACCCCCACCACGGAGGTGGATCTATGCGGCCACGCCACCCTGGCCAGCGCCCATGTGCTCTGGGAGGAGGGGCTCGCGCCGGCGGACGCGCCGCTCCCCTTCCACACCAGAAGCGGTCTCCTGACCGCCAAGCGCCGCGGGGAATGGATCACGATGGACTTCCCGGCCACTCCCGATGAGCCGGCCACGGAACCCGAGGGGCTCGCCCGGTCGCTCGGCGTGCCCATCCGCTATGTAGGGACGACGCGCTTCGACACCCTGATCGAGATCGAGGACGAGGCTTCCCTGCGCATGCTCCGGCCCTACCTGCGGCGCATGGAGGAGATGAGCCGGCGGGGATTCATCGTCACCGCGGTGGCCGCTCCCGGCGCGGGGTACGACTTCGCGTCGCGATTCTTCGCGCCGGGATCGGGCGTGGACGAGGACCCGGTGACCGGCTCCGCCCATTGCGCGCTGGGGCCCTACTGGGCCGAGCGCATGGGCAAGACGGAGCTCGTCGGGTATCAGTGCAGCCCCCGGGGCGGAACCGTGCGGGTGGAGGTGCGCGGCGACCGGGTGATCCTTGCCGGCCAGGCCGTGACGACGATGCGGGGGGAGTTGGCGGTGTAGGTGCGCGGAGCCGTGACCGATCGGGCCTCGGCGCGTCCATCCGCGTGAACCCGATCCACGCAAAGGAGTTCCACCGCCCCATGCTCATGGAAATCGTCTTCCCCGAAGGAGATCGCGTCGACGCCCACTCCAACGGCAATGTCATCACCACGAATCAGGACGGCTCCGCACCTGCGCCCTTCGAGCTGTTCCTGGCCTCCATCGGCACCTGCGCCGGGATCTATGTCTCCCGCTTCTGCCGGCAGCGCGGTATCCCCACCGCCGACATCCGCATCCGCCAGACCATGCGGGCCAATCCCTCCACGCGGATGCTGGACGGCATCGACCTCGACATCGTCCTCCCCGACGACTTTCCGGAGCAGTACAAGGACGCCGTGGTCCGCTCGGCGCAGCTCTGCGCGGTGAAGAAGCACCTGGAGCATCCGCCCGAGATCCAGGTGCGCACGGTCTCGCTTGCCCGGGGCTGAGCGCAGCCCCGCGGGGAGGAATCCGGTGGGCGAGGACGAAAAGAAGGTCGCACGGACGGAGACGGAATGGCGGGAACACCTGACCCCGGAGCAATACCATGTCCTGCGCGAGCGGGGCACGGAACGGCCCTTCACGGGCCGGTACTGGGACACGAACACGCCAGGCACCTACCGATGCGCGGCTTGCGGAGAGGAGCTCTTCCGCTCCGACGCCAAGTTCGACGCGGGCTGCGGCTGGCCGAGCTTCTTCGAGCCCGCGGATGGATCCCGCGTGGCCGAGCGGCGTGATGCAAGCCACGGGATGATCCGCACCGAGGTGCTCTGCGCGCGCTGCGACTCCCACCTGGGGCATGTCTTCGAGGACGGCCCCGCCCCCACCGGGCTGCGCTACTGCATCAACTCCCTGTCCCTCGATCTCACGCCGGACCCGCCCGCAGAGTAGTCTGCGGCACAGGTGCCCTCCGCGGCCCCGGCCCCTCAGCGCCGCGCGGCCACCCTGCGGCCGCCGCGCTCCAGGGCGTAGATCGGTCGCTGCCCCGGGGCCCGGCGCAGCCTCCGATAGCCGGCCTCGACGAACAGCGCGGGCACCCCGGTCCAGGCGAAGGCGGCGGGCATGGGCTTTCCGCCGACGGGCGGCGCCACGGGGAAGCCCTCCACCTGCGCGGCCCCCAGAGCGAAGGCCCTCTCCGTGGCCGCGGCCAGAAGGGCGCCGGCCACGCCTCGGCGCCGCCATCCCGGCGGGATGAAGAAGCAGACGATGGACCAGGTCGCGGGGGGGGCGGCGCGCTTCAGCGACCGCGCGTTCCCGATGCGGGCGAAGCTTTCCCTGGGACCAAAGGCACACCACCCGACCGGGTCCTTGCCCGCGAAGGCGAGCATGCCGTGCACCTCGCCGCCCAGCACGCGCTTCTTGAACGCCGTCTTGTTCCGCGGGCCCTGCATCTCCTTCCAGAGCTTGCCCCCATGAGGCAGGTGCCACCACATGCACCAGCAACCGGCGCAGGCGCCGCGCTCTCCGAAGAGGGCCTCGATCACCGGCCAGTCCTTCGCGGTCAGAGGGCGCAGGCGAAGGGACGGGGTCTCGTTCCGCGCCGCCTCCGCTCCGGCCCCCCTGCTCTTCGCCCTGTCCCCGGGTTTCCCAGTAGTCATGCGCCGCCTCCCGGTTCCGCTGCGTGTCTCCCTCACAGCCTGTATCCTTGCCGCCGGATCGATCCCCAGGAAGGAGCGCCTGCCATGCCCGAACTCGATAGCCCGCGCGCATATCTCCGCGCCGGGGTGCTCTACCTGATCCTCGCCCTGCCCGGGATCGCCGCACTCCTCGCGGGCCGGCTCTTCGCCTCCCGCGACATCCATCTCCTGGCGTCCCTGCTCGGCGTTCCCCTCGGGACCCTCTTCCTCCTGTTCGGATTCCGCCGTCCTGCGCCCAACCGGCGGAGCTGGTACGCGCTGCGAGTCGCCGTGCTCTCGCTCTTCTTCGCCTTCCTGCTCGTGGCCTCGCTGGGGGCGGTGCGGCTCGGCGCCGAGGCCTTTGCGACCTCGGCGGGTTTCTGCCTGATGGCCGCTTCCTACCTGGGCCTGGTCACACTCGCCCTCGGGGTGTGGGCGCTCTTCGAGCCTCGCGAGACTCCTCCCGTTCCCCGCTGAACGGAACGGCGCCCTACTTCTCGACGACGACATCCTTCCAGAAATCGGTGTCGCACAGGTGGGGCCAGCGCGCGAACTGGTTCCAGATGGTCTGCGCGCGCAGGCGGAAGGCCGCGTCGTCGAGGTCCTCGTTGGACGGCCCGTCTCCGCTCACGCGGTTGTGCGCGAGCACATTGCCCCCGATCGAGAAGATCGGCGGCGCGGCGTGCTTCGCGATGGGCAACTGGAAGCAGTAGGGCTCCCCGGAGTCGTAACGGGAGTCCTGCCCGGTCTTGACGAGGATGTTCTGTACGAACCTGCCGGGCGGAGGCGCGAGATCGCTGCTGCGGACGATCGAGGCCCCGCAGGCCCCGGTGTCGTAGATCACATTGCGCTGGAACACGCCCGAGGGGCGGCCGTGTCCCGCGTCCCACAGGGCCATTCCCCAGGTGGCCACATGCTCGACGACATTCAATTCCACGGTGAGTTGGGCGTCGACGAATGCCCCGATGCCCTTCCAGTAGCGGCGGACCACATTTCCGCGGACATTCGCGTAGGCGTTCCAGGTCGCTCCGATCCCCACGCCGCGGCCCCCGCCGATCCGTTCTCCCCGGGCCAGATCCACCCCGTCGATCCAGTTGCCCTCGATCACCGCCTGGGCTCCGCGGTAGAGGGCGATCCCGTCCCAGGAGTTGCGCAGGATGCGGTTGTTGCGGATGGTCAACACGCCGCCCTCGCGGCCCGCCACGCCGATGATCCCCACGATGGTCTTCGCCACCATGGTCGAATCGCCGATGTTGTCGCGGATCGTGCAGTTCTCGATGGTCACCGAGCCGTTCTTGACGACCACGGCGGCGTCGGTGGCCAGGGCCGAGCTGTCCCGCTCCCCCCCAGTGACGGTGAGGCGCTCCAGGGTGCAGTTGTGGCAGTTCTCGAAGAGGAGGCCGTAGCCCGCGTGGGTGCGCAGGATCGCCTCGCCCTCCTCCGGACCCACCAGACGCAGGTCGTTCCCGCTCACCAAAAGCCCCACCGTGGCCTGCACCAGCGTCGTTTCCGCTTCGCAGTTGCCGCAGGTCGCCTCCACATAGGGATCGGGTTCGAGGTCGTAGCCGCCGGGGGCGAAGCGGATGATCGTGCCCGGCGCCGCGCCGCGCAGGGCGGCGCGCAGGTCGGTGAACGCGCCGGGCGCTTCCGCACCGGGAGGCGCGACGAGGATCTCCGGGACCACCACCGCAGAGTCGGGGGAGGCCGCTGCGACGGCTGCCGTGTCTGCCGGCGCCGCATCCGGGGGCGGCGGTGCCGCCGAATCCGCCGGCGCGGCGGCCGTGTCCGCGGGGGTCGCGAGCTGGATGCCCGGCACACCCTGCGCCTGGACCCCGCGCCAGGCGAGAAGCAACCCGGCCGCGATCAGAAGCCCGGTCATCGAGAGGCGAAGCAAGGCTCCGTCGCGGCGTCCCAGGGATCGTTTGCGCATGCTCATTTGCGGAATCCTAGCATGGGCCTCGAGCGAGGAACCGCTTCACCGCGTCCAGCACGCGGTCCAGGTCCGCCGGCTTGAGCCGCCCGGTGAAGGTGTTCTGCTGGCTCGGGTGAAAGGTATCGAAGAGCGCCGCGCCGGCGGCGGGACGGTGCAGGGCGCCGTGGGAGAAGGGATGACCGGCGAGCCGGACCGCTGCGCCTTGCGCTTGAAGATGGCGCAGGTAGGCGTCGTGACCGAACCGACCCAAGGCAAGCACGGCGCGCACGCACGGCAAAGCCGCAAGCTCCTCGTCGAGGTACTCGCGACAGTTCGCGGCCTCGCCGGGGGACGGCTTGTTCGCGGGCGGCGCGCAGCGCACCGCCGCGGAGACATAAGCGTCGGTGAGGGCCAGTCCATCGTCCCGCGAGACCGACTCCGGCCGGTTGGCGAAGCCCGCGCGGTGCAGCGCGGCGAAGAGGAAGTCACCGGACCGGTCTCCGGTGAAGACCCGGCCGGTGCGGTTGGCGCCGTGGGCGCCCGGCGCGAGGCCGAGGATGAAGAGGCGCGCCGAGGGATCTCCGAAGCCGGGCACCGGCTTTCCCCAGTAGGTCCAGTCGGCGTAGGCCCGGCGCTTCTCGCATGCGACCTTCACGCAGTGCGCCCGCAGGCGCGGGCAGCGCTCGCAGGCGACGATGCGGCGGGCCAATGCGACGAGCCGTCTCGAGGCGGGATCTGCGGACGCGCGGTCCGGCGTGGCGGGCATGGGGCTTAGCATAGCGAAACCCGCCCCGTCAGACTCTCTCGCGCTCCCCCAGGTTCCACCGGTCGAGGAGCCAGCCCTCGAAACCGCGCCCCGTGGAGAGATCCTCGAACACCGCCGTGGCTCCGGCCGCTCGCAGCGCCTCCATCCCGGTGCTCCCGGTGGCCACACCGGCGGTCAGGAACCCATGGACGCGCCCCGCGGCGACATCCGCCGAGGTGTCGCCGACGACCAGCACATCGGCGGGAGTGAAGGGGCGGGCGGCCAGGGCCTCGGCGCGCTCCCGCGCCCGCAGCGCCATGACCGCCCGATCGTCGGCGTCGCTCCCGAATCCGCCGAAGGGGAAGTAGCGGTTGAATCCAAAGGGCTCCAGCTTGATGCGGGCCCCGCGCTCGACATTGCCGGTGAGGAGCCCGAGCAGGAGCCGCGGGTGGCCGTGGAGGCTCTCCAGGAGATCCGGCACCCCGGGGCAGGGCTCCTTGCTGTCCGACTCGGCCACCGTGATCCGCAGATGCGCGAGGTATGCGGTTTCGAACTCTCCGAGGCGCGGGCGGAGGACCTCCGGCGGGATCCCCAGCACCCGCGCCATCTCCGCGATGATGCGCGGGTCGCTGTTGCCGGCGAAGGGCACCGACTTGAGGGCGGGATTGTCCTCGGCCGCCACGCCGAAGAGGTCGTGGAACGCGCGCTCCAGGGCCCGCCGGCCGAATCCCCGCCCGCGGATCAGGGTGCCGTCGATGTCGAAGAGGATGAGGTGCATCCGGGAAGTATACCGATTAGTCTATGGGGCTATCGGTTCCCACAGACCGTGACGGCCACCCCATGGAGAACGGACGACTCCCCATGAGCGACCCCACCCGCCCCCTGCAACTGCTCTTTCTCTGCACCGGGAACTCCTGCCGCAGCCAGATGGCGGAAGGTTGGGCCCGCGCCCTATTGGGGGACCGGATCGTCCCCTACTCCGCCGGGATCGAGACCCACGGCCTTAACCCCCACGCGGTGCGGGTCATGGCCGAGGCGGGGGTGGACATCTCGGGCCACCGGTCGAAGCACCTGGACGAGCTCTCGGCGATCCCCTTCGACGCCGTGATCACGGTTTGCGACCACGCCCACGAGAGCTGCCCCCTCTTCCCCGGACGCACTCGGGTCCTCCACCACGGCTTCGACGATCCTCCCCGGCTCGCCCGCGAGGCGCGGACCGAGGAGGAGGCGCTCGCGCAGTACCGCCGGGTGCGCGACGAAATCCGCGCCTTCGTCCTGGACCTGCCCGCGCGGCTGGCCGCGGAAGGAATTCCGGGGCGCTAGGCCGCCTCCGTCTCTGCCGGGAACCAGTGCCGGGTGCGGTTGCAGACGCTGCACACGGTGAGCATCACCGGGACCTCGACCAGCACCCCCACCACCGTGGCCAGGGCCGCTCCTGACTCCGGGCCGAAGAGGGCGATCGCGGTCGCTACCGCCAGCTCGAAGAAGTTGCTGGCCCCGATCAGCGCCCCCGGCGCGGCGATGCTGTGCGGCACGCGCAGGACCTTCATCAGCCCGTAGGCGAGCCCCGAGTTGAAGTAGACCTGGATCAGGATCGGGACCGCGATCAGCACGACATGGAAGAACCGCGCGGTGAGGTTGTCGGCCTGGAAGGCGAAGATGAGGACCAGGGTGGCCAGCAGCGCCACGACGGTGATGGGGTGGAAGAACGCGACGAAGCGCCGGTGGAACCAGTCCGCGCCGCGGGCCCGGATGAGCAGGGTGCGGCTCAGGCTCCCGAGGCCCAGGGGGATCACGATGAAGACGATCACGCTGGTGAGGAGCACCGCGAAGGGGACCGTCAGTCCGCTCGCTCCGGCCACCAGAAGACCCACGATGGGGGCGAAGAGGAAAAGCATGATGAGGTCGTTGAGGGACACCTGGACCAGGGTGTAGGCGGGGTCACCGTCTGTGAGGTAGGACCAGACGAACACCATCGCCGTGCAGGGCGCGGCGGCGAGGATGATCGTGCCCGCGATGTACTGGTCGGCCAGATCCGGCCCGATCCACGCGTGGAAGAGATGCTTGAAGAAGAGGGTGGCGATGAGGGCCATCGAGAAGGGCTTCACCAGCCAGTTCACGAACAGCGTGACCAGGATGCCCTTGGGCCGGCGGCGCACGCCCAGGATGCTCGAGAAGTCGATCTTGAGCATCATCGGGTAGATCATGAGCCAGATGAGCAGGGCGATCGGCACATTGATCCGGCTCCCGGTTCCGAACTCCATGTCCCGCAGGGCCGCGGTGGCCCCGGGCAGGAGCTTCCCGACCAGGATCCCGGCGGCCATGCACGCGGCCACCCAGACCGTGAGGTAGCGTTCGAAGAGGTTGAGGCGCTTGGGCGCGGCGGCGCGGTTCATCGTCCCTCCCGGGTGCGACCGGCGAATCGGCGTATCCAGATTATCTACGCCGGGGGCCCTTGTGTCACCCTTGGTTATTTGGTTGAATGACCAAATCTAACCCGTCCCTGGAGGTTCCCGGAATGAACGCCCGCACCCAGGCCCGCTACGAGACCCGTGCCCGCGTCATCAAGGCCATGGCCCACCCGACCCGCCTCTTCCTCGTGGAGGAGCTGTCCCGGGGGGAGCGCAGCGTGCTGGAGCTGACCGCGAAGGTCGGTTCGGATGTCTCCACCGTGTCCCGCCACCTGGCCGTGCTCAAGGGGGTGGAACTGGTCCGGACGGAGAAGCGCGGCGCCCAGATCTTCTACTCCCTGCGGGTGCCCTGTGTGCTGGAGTTCTTCGGATGCGTGGACGCGGTCCTCCAGTCCAAGGGTCGCGCCACGACGGCCTGCGCGCGGTGAAAGAGCTCCGCGCGTTCCTGCTCATCGCGGCCGTGTTCCTGGGCTTCTACTTCCTGCCTGTGGACGCGCCCCGCGCGGCGAACGCGATCCGAGAGTCCCTGCTGCTCACGCGGTCCTACGCCCGGGAGCATGTGCTTCTCTGCCTGGTCCCCGCGTTCCTCATCGCCGGGGCGATCAGCGTGTTCCTGAGCCAGGCCTCGGTGATGCGTTATCTGGGCCCCGGGGCGAACAAGCTCCTCGCCTACGGCGTGGCCTCGGTGTCGGGCACCATCCTCGCCGTCTGCTCCTGCACCGTGCTGCCCCTCTTCGCCGGCATCTACCGCCTGGGCGCGGGGCTCGGGCCGGCGGCGGCCTTCCTCTACG
>CAZWKH010000029.1:0-13339 GCA_964633885.1 uncultured bacterium
GGGGTCGCTCAACCAGGGAACCTGGGGGAGTCCGATCCTCTGCAGCCAGAGATTGATCGCTCCGTACTCGAAGTCGAAGAGGCCGCGCCAGGTCAGGGCCGAGATGTACTGGGGAATCGCCCAGGGCAGGATGAGGAGCGAGCGGTAGAGCCAGCTCCCCCGGATGGGCTGGTTGAGCAGCAGCGCCAGGGCCACGCCCAGGGATACATGGGCGACGACATTGACCGTGGTCCAGATGACCGTCTTGAGCAGGACCGCGTAGAGCTTGGCCTCGCCGAACACCTTGACGAAGTTGGCGAACCCCACGAAGGAGGGGTCGTGAAAGGTCCGGATCTTCATGTCCGAGAAGGCGATCCAGATGTTGTACAGGAACGGGTAGGCCACCACGAGCACCATGACCAGGAGCGCCGGGAGGACCAGGGCGTAGGCCAGCTTGAGGTTTCTCGTCCGCATGAGGTCCAGCCTCCGGGATCGGGGCCGCGCTCGGCGCGCGTCTCCCCTACTGCAGCATGGTCTCGATGTTGCGCAGGGCCTGCTCCTGCATGTCCCGCGCGCCCTCCTCGGGGCTCTTGCTCCCGTTGAGAACGGACTGCATGTTGGGCCGCATGGCGTCCCAGACCGCCCGCATCTCCACCACGACCGGCATCCGCCTCCCCACCTTCCACTGCTCCAGGGACTCCACCAGCATCCGGTTGGCGGCCACCGCGGAGTCCGCGTAGGCCCCTTGGACGCTGGGGAGCACACCCAGAGCCTTCGCGAACCGGGCCGTGACCTGCGCGGAGGTCAGATGGTCGAGGAGAGCGGTCACGGCTTCCGTCTTGGCCGGGTCGAGCCCCGCGTTCACCGAGTAGCCCTTGGCCCCGATCATGGGGGCGGCCCAGGGTCCGTCCGCATCCGCCTTCGGAATGCGCGCGATGGCGAAGGGCACCCCGGCCTTGCGGTAGTCCTCGAAGGACCAGGGGCCGTTGATGATCATCGCCGCCTTGCGCTCCTTGAACAGGGTGTCCATGAGCTGGTAGTTGCACTCGCGCGGCACGATCCGGTGCAGGTCCCTCAGATCCTTCACCAGGCCGAGGGCCCGCACGCAGGCGGGGGTGTCGAGGGTGGGGCGCCGGTCCTCGTCCATGACCCATCCGCCGCAGGCGGTCAGGAACGGAACGAACCAGAAGGGTTCGTTGAACTCGTAGGCGAGCCCGTAGCGCCGCTCCTCCACCTTTCCCTGGGTGTTCGTGTTGCTGAGGCCGATGGCGACGAGATCGGCGTAGGTCTCCGGCGCCACGGGGACGAGCTCGGTGTTGACGAGCAGGCAAAGGTGGTTGCCGACCTGGTCGGGCAGGGCCCAGACATGGCCGTCCAGGGTGTCCAGCGCTCCGGGAAGGAAGCGGTCCCAGAAGTCCGGAGGCAGGAAGGAATCCAGGGGCTTGATGATGCGGAATTCCGAGAAAGGGCCGATCTGATCGGAGGGCCCGTAGACGAGATCCGCCCCCCCTCCCGACCAGGCGGCCGTCTGAAACTGGTTGCGCAGGTTCTCCGTGTCGTAGTGCACCACCGAGAACTTGAACTGCGGATTCGCCGCCGCGTACTCCGCGAGAACGGCCTCCATGACCGCCCTCTCCTGGGGATCCCTCTGCTCCCAAATCACCAGCTCCAGCCGGCCGTCGCCCCCGCCGCCCGAACATCCGGCGAGCGGAGAGACGAGGATTGCCGCGGTCAGGAGCGCGCGGAGGAGCGGGAAGCGGCGCATGAGGCGGCGATCAGGGCACGACCAGAACGGAGTTCGTTCCGCCGTATCCGTCGTCCACCGTCTGCGGGTTCGCAGGGTCCGGCTTCCACTCGGTGCCGTTCACCACGAACTTGTACTGGTAGCTGCCAGGGTCGAGGGGTTTCACCAGGAACCACAGGCCGCCGTCCCCCTTCTGCATGGGGTCCGCCGAGGTGTTCCAGCTGTTGAAGGTGCCGGCCAGGTGCACGCTCCCCGCGTTGGGCGCGCTGAAGGAGAACCGCCAGCCGGCGTCGGTCCGGGCCGGGGCCTGAGCAGTCCCTCCCGCCGGGGCCTGGGCCGCGGGAGCGGCGGGCGCCGCGCCGCCGCTCGGCTGGGCCAGCCCGGGATAGGGCCGGGTGCGATCGCAGCCCGCCAGGGCGAGGCCGAGCAGTAGGGCCGCGCCCACCGTGAGGCGGCTCACTGCGGTCAGGGTCTTGCGGGATGTCATGGGATGTCCTCCGTCGGGACGGGACCACACCGCCCGTCCCGCCCCCGAGTGGTCATTGCGCGACGACAGTGAACCGCTGCAGCCGCTCGTCGAGGGTGACGCCGTACGACCCGGGGGTGGTGAACTGTCCCCGAATCGCATTGCCGTCCGTGACTCCAGAGCGCACGGCATAGGTGCCGGGGAGCGGGAGCGTCACGCTCTCATCTCCGCCGTAGTCATTGCCGAAATTCCCGTCGGTGACGAACTTGAAGTACTTGTTCACGCCGAGCATGCCCTCCGTCACCTGCACAGTGGTGGTCCAGACCCCGACCGGCGACTCGACCATCTGGGGAGCCTCGGCAAGATCCCAGGAAGTGAGCTCACCCGCGAGCTGGATCGTGCTGAATTCCGAAGGCCCGGCGGCGAGGCTGATCGCGCCGAGGTCCACCTCGGCGCCGGTCACGCTCACCCCCACGCGCGTCTCGGTGACGAAGCAGGGGGAGGAGATCTCCACTTTGTAGGCTCCGTTCGGCAGGGCCTGGAAGCTGAACGCCCGCGTGGTTGCATCGCTCTGGGTCGACAGGAGCGGCGTCTCCGAGGATCCCTGGTAGAGGTCCACCTTGGCCCGCGGGTAGGGCGTCGCCGAGATCCCGGCGAAGGATACGGTGCCCCGGATGCTCCCGGTGGGGACATCTCCCAGCAAGGTCGCCGTGAAGGTCAGCTGCGCCTCGTTCAGTTCGAACACATAGTCGCCGCCGTTGGGAATCGACACTTTGAGCGCGTTTCCGCCGGAGACGAGCTTGACCGGATGCGTGCCCGGCAGCGTGAGCGTCACGCTCTCGTCTCCGCCGTAGTCATCGTCGTAACCGCCGTCGGTGACGAACTTGAAGTAGTAGGTCCCCGGCTGCACGGTGAGGGTGTCGATCCACCGGCAGTCCGGGAGTTTGACCATCTGGGGGGCCTGCAGGCTCCAGTCGTTGAAGTCGCCCACCACCTGGATCGTCGTGAACTCGCTCTCGCAGCCCGGCACCAGGGTGATCGTGCCGATGTCCAGGATCTCGCCCCGGGTGTAGGACACATCGTCCCGGCGCCCTTCCAGGTAGCCGGGGGCGGTGGCGACGAGATCGTAGAGGCCGCTGTCGAGTCCCTTGAAGGCGAAGGCGCTGTCCGTCTCCGCCGTGGCCGCCACGGCAGTGGTGTTGGCGGTGAGGACCTTGACCGTCGCCGTGGGCCGCGCGGGGGGATGATCCGCGAAGGCCACCAGGCCGCTCAGTCTTCCGGTCAATTCCTGGAGCGTGATCTCCCCGAGGTCGGTGTCCTGGCCGTTGGTGAAGAGGACGCCGTCGCGGCGGGTCGTTGCGAAATCGGCCGCCGCGATCACCACATCGTAGCTCCCCGTGGCGAGCCCGGTGAAGGCGAAGGCGCTGTCCGTCTCGGCGCTCTGGAGCGCCGTGGTGGACCCGGCGGCGTAGACGCTTACCGTAGCCTCGGGCTTCGGGTAGGGATCCCCCTGGAAGACCACGACGCCCTTGAGCGCCCCTCCGGGCGCCTCGAGCAGGACATCCCCCAGCCGGGCCTCCCGGTTGTGCCGGACCGTCACCGTGCTCAGCCGCCAGGGCAGGTACCCGGGGCTCGACACCGTCACCTCGTAGATCCCCACCTTGACATCCGCGAAGCGGAACGAGCCGGTCTGGGGATCCGAGGTCGCGGCGAGCGCACCCGCCTCCTCCCCGGGCGGAGTGATGGAGAACTCGCCGTTCCCCTCGTCGAGGACGATCTGATATTCCCCCGCCGTCTTCACCGAGATCTTCAGCGCCGTTCCCTGCCCGGACACGGGCAGGGCGGGATAAGTGCCCGGCACCACGAGTACCTCGTTCTCGCTCCCGCCGTAGTCGGCAGGGCTGTCGAAGACGCCGCCCGTCACGAACTTGAAGAGGTAGGTCCCCGGCTGTATGGAGAGGGTGTCGGCCCAGACGCAATCCCGGGTCTGGGTCATGCTCGGGGCCTGGGTGAGGTCCCAGGAGGTGAACTCGCCGGCGATCTGGATCTTCTCGAACTGGCTCGTGCAGGCGCCCGCCGTGGGGACGGTCACCAGAACCCGCGCCGCGGGATAGGGGGGCTCGCCGTACCCCTGGAAGACGACGCGACCAACGATGTCGCCCGTGCCTCCGGGGCCCTCGATGGGCGTCACCTCGGGATTGTCCCCGCAGCCGGCGAGCCCGGCCACGGCGACCAAGGCCAGCAGCGCCGCCGTCCGGACCGCGCTCCGGCGCGCCTCACGCAAAGGATCGGATGCCATCCACATGCCCTGTCCCTCTTCCCGGTCCGCGCGGGACCGGCGGGTCAATCCACGATCAGTAGCGAGTTGAAACCGCCGTATCCGTCGTCCACCCGCTGCGGGTTGTTGGGATCTTCCTTCCAGTTGTTCTCGTCGATGACGAACTTGTACTGGTAGCGCCCGGGCGGAAGGTGCTCGCGGCGCTCCCAGGTCCCGTCGCCGTCGGGATCCTCCATCCGGCCGACCTGATAGGTGCCGGTCTGCGCCTGCCCGGCCAGCCAGTTGTTCTCCGGCCAGTTGCCGGCGAGCTGCACTACCCTGGCCGCAGGGGCCTGGAAGCGGAAGACGATGCTCCCGTCCGATTCCCGCGTCGGGGGGGGCAGCCGCTTCTTGATGAAGGTCAGCCCGCAGCCGCCGGACCCCGCCGCCAGCGCGATCAGGAGCAGACCGAGAACGATTCTGCGCATGCCGGATCACCTCCCGGTCAGAACTTCAGGATGGCCTCTAGCTGGAAACGCTTCTCGTCCTCCAGCGCCTGCTCGGCGGCTCGGACCGTCTCCGTCATGTTCAGGTACTGGGTCTTGGCCGTGTTGCCGTCGGCCCCCAGGCCAAAGAGGAAGCTGTCCCGCCCGATGTGCTTGTAGTCGTTCGCCACCCCGTCGATCACCCAGGGGTCCACTCCCCAGGAGAGGCCCATCTCCATGGCGGGAGTGAACCGGTACTTGAGCTCCAGAAAATGCGAGGCAAAGGTCTCCGTGAGGCGCAGGACGGGGTCGTCGTAGCGGACGATCCGGCTGTCGGTGTTGAAGCCGAGCCGCCGCGTCAGGTCCAGGTGGAAGCCGATCTGGTTCTCCCAGTACTTAGGCTTGCGGCCCAGGCCGGTGGAGTTGAGCTTGCCCCAGTACTCCACCGTGGCGTTGCGCCGCTGGCAGAAGGTCCAGCGGCCATGCGGCTTCCAGGAGACGACATCCTCCCCGCCCAGCATCACCAGGCGGTCCACCGTGACCAGGTGCTCCCCCTGCTCCAGCCAGAAGTTGTTGCTGTCGAACCAGAACTGGTCGGTCCAGGTCGCGCGCCGGTCGTAGCGGAAGTCGTAGTAGTCGACCTCGAGCTCCGCCTCCCAGGGCCAGAGCTTCCACTCCGCGCCGTCGAACTTCACCCCGGCGCTGTATGTGGTCACCGCGTTGTAGCGGGTCTCCGGAGCGTAGCTGCGCCTCACCAGATCGGCGTCCTGGAACTCCACCGAGCCGTTCCAGTGCCATCCGCGATAGGCGAAGTAGTGCAGCCCGGCGGCGAATCTGCGGCTCGTGTTGAGCCGCAGGTTCCGGCTGGGTTCGGTGCGGAGCGTCAAGGTGGTGTCGGCCGCGGTGGAGGCCACCGAGTCGATCCCGGAGTAGGTGACCCGGCGGTACTCGCCCTGGCCGGTCTCGATCCAGCTCTCCCCGGCCAGGAATTCACCGAAGAGCTCCACGCCGGCCGGCTCGCTCCGGTATCGCAGGTCCAGCCCTCCGGCCTGCCAGCTCTCCACCGTGCGCGGGAAGTAGCGCAGATACAGACGGCGTGTGTCGTCTCCGATCCGCTCATCCTCCGTGATCTGGGCCAGCGCGCCGGGGTTCCGTCCGCGGTCGAGCCGGTAGGACGCTCCGGCGGTCAGCCGCTCCCCCACCGGGCGGGTCCATCGCGTCGCCAGCACGTTCTTGTTGTTGTCGGAGGCATTGACATCGTACCGGCTGGTCCCGAAGGCGCTCCCGCTCGGAGCGGCCGCCACATCCCGCTTGAGAGTCTGGAGCGGGAGATCCTGGGGGCTGTCCAAGCCGCCGGTCCGGAAGTCGTCCGAGTAGAGGATCCGCCCCTCGTACTTGCCGAACTGCCGCCAGGCCAGAATCCCCTGCTGGTTGAATCCCCAGGGATGGTGGTAGAGGCCGACATCGCCCACCAGGCGGAGCGGATCGTCCCACACGCCCACCGAGTCGTTGTCGAAGGCCATCAGGTTGATGTCCTCGTTCTGCAGGAGCATGCTCCCGCGGTCGAACCGCAGGTTGGACTCCCAGAGCTGGACATTCTGGTTCTGGTTGTTGATGTTGGTCAGGACATGGGCGGAGAGGTCCTCGTTCACCCGGATGTTGTAGTCCAGGTCGATGTCGAAATTGGGCCGGTCCAGGTTCCACTCGGGGTTGCCGCCTTCGATCCGGCGGTTCTGCATGAGCATGATGTAGCGCGAGCCCAGGTACACCTTCGGGGAGAGCTCCGTGTTGGAAGTGGCCTTCATCACCACCACTTTTCCGTCCCCCCCGATCTTCACCAGCGAGTTGCCGAAATCCCCTCCGGTGACGGGATTCTCCGGGTCCGCCACCCACTGGCCGTCCACCACGAACTTGTACTGGTGCTCTCCCGCGGTGAGCGGAACCACGATCGTCCAGACCCCGTCGGCGCTGCGGGTCATGGGGGCGGCGCCGGCGTTCCAGTCGTTGAAGCTGCCGGCCAGCGTCACCTGCGAGGCGTAGCTGTCCGTGTAGGAGAAGCGGACTCCCCCCGCCGTCGATTCCACCCCGGCCCCGGCCGGGGCGGCCAGGAGCAGCGCCGGCAGGAGCAGGACGAGAACCCGTCCGATCCGCCTGAGACCGCGCGCGCGGGCCGGTCTGAACGAGGTTGCGATCGATCGCATCAGAAGGTCCCCTTCAAAGTGAGACGGACCAGATCCTTGTTGTCGGCGCTTCCCTCGAGGTTCCCCTCGTACACGGGATTGCTCCCTCCCCCGATCCAGAACGGACCGTAGGCCAGGAACAGCTCCAGGTTCGGCCGGGGCCGGTACTGCAGCTCGCTGAACAGCCCCTTCCTCAGCCGGGCGGGGTCGTTGCCGAAGGTGAATCGGTTGTACATCTTGAGCGTGCGGCTCAGGTTCACCGAGGTTTCGAAGGAGCTGAGCTCCTTCTGGAAGACCGTGTCCATGTCCCGGATGCGGAACTGCAGCCGCAGCCAGGCCAGCTTGTTCTCCACCTGCATCTCGGCGAACACATCGTCGTTGTCCGTCACCTTCTTGACCGTGGTGCGGCCGTCGCTCTGCCAGTCGCGCGTGGTCCGCTTGCGGTAGAAGAGCTTGCTGGTGAAGCCGTTCACGAACTCGACATAGGCCTCCGAGTAGAACTCGGTCACATGCCGGTTCTGGTTCACGCGCTTCGTGTACGACAGATAGTTGTTGGTGAGGGTGATCGCGCGGCCCGGCACGAGGTACCAGGTGTTGAGGTAATAGCCGTTCTCGTCGCTGTTGCCGTCGCCGAGCTGGTTGCGGTAGCCGGGGCCCAGGTACCAGCAGCTGGGGGCGATGTTGAGGTAGCCGGCGCGATAGTCCCCCACCCGCAGCGACCGGATCTCGGCCTTCACCACCGCGTCGTCGGGGAGGCCGTCCTCCGGGTGGCGCAGGCTGAACTTGGAGAGGTCCATCGCGTCGCTCGCGTAGTCACCGCCCTCGGTGCGCTGCTGCCCCTCCGCGTACTCCAGCGAGAAGTCGATGTCGTGGAAGGTGTAGCGCAGGTCGCCCGCCCAGACCTCGGTCACCGAGGCCTGGTCCACCCCCGGCCGCCGCACCGTGTTCTTGCGGTTCCAGGTGAGCCCGGTGCGCAGCTTGCCGTCCAGGAATTCGCGGCGCAGCCGGCCGACATAGGCGTCGTCGGTGGCGCTGGGCCTGTCGGGAAGGGCCCCCGTCGAGGAATTGCTCTGCGAGGAGAAATCGCTGGCCACGAAGCTCAGATAGGTGTTCCCCGAGACCCCCAGCACCGGGTTGCGCGTCCAGAGGTTGAGCCGCGCGCCCTGCGCGTTCCCCCCGTCGTTGGAGGGGCCGCCCTGGACGACCTGGATGAGGTGGTTGTCCACCCAGAAGCGATCCTGGCGGCTGAAGAGATACGCTTCCACCCCCCGGCCGTCGCGGTCCCGGTTGTAGCGGATGTGGGCCTCGCGGTACTGGAAGAGGGGCCTCCGGTTGCTGTTGCTCCCCGTGTTCCACTCCGCCTCGAACTTCGTGAAGGCCTCCAGTCCCGGCACCGGCTGGCTGAAGAGCCGGAACTGCATGTTGTTGTAGGTGTCGTTGCTGTTGCTGTCGAAGTCCCACTCGTAGCGCCGGTCCTGCTTGCGCATGTCCACTTGCAGGTAGTACTCGCCTTCGAGGCGGGTGAAGGCGGGAGCGGGCTTTGCGAGGACCGGCAAGAGCAGAAGCGCGAGCACGGCGAAGGCGGGGCGGGACGGCCTGCGGTTCATCGGGCCGCCTCCTTCCCTGGCAGGCTCACCCGCAGCGAGGCGCGATAGGTGTTGCCCAGCATGGAGTGGGTGAGGAACGCGGCGTCCAGCTCCCAGCGCCCGCCCTGAACACCGATGCCCCCCGAGAACTCCTCGTCGTAGATCCCCGCGCGCACCGCGAAGACATCGTAGAACCAGATCTCGCCCGCGTAGTTCCAGGCCGTCTCCCCGGCCAGCTCCGTGCGGCTCACCATGATCGTCGACTCCGGGCGCCAGCGGTACGAGGCGGAGAGCTCCAGCCCGCCCGGCATCCGGTCCCCTCCGGCGTCCCCGACGAAGTTGAACTCGGGCTCGCCCAGGTGGCGCAGCACGGCGCCGAACCTCCAGTTCGCGCGTTCCTGCCAGAGGACTCCAAGGTCCCCCGTGAGCCGGGTCCTGGAGCCGAAGTCGCGGTCGGGACCGCCGGCCCGGCTGTCGAAAGAGACCACGGCCAGCTTCCCGGTGCCGCCCAGGTGCACCACCCGGTCGTCGTCCCTGTACACCCAGCGCCCGTAGGAGAGGCCGATCAGGTCCTCGGAGACCACCCCATCCAGGGCCAGCCGGTGCCAGGACAGGGCCGCCCCGCCCGCGACAATCGGAAAGCCCCCCACCACGGAACCGGAGGTGAGATCGGGGACCATGTAGGGGCGGGCGTAGGTGAAGAGGCCTTCGGGCCGGGCGAGCAGGGAGAGGGCCGCGGGATTCCAGTGGGCGGCCGAGATGTCCTCGACCGCCGCGCCGAAGGATCCGGCCAGGGCGAGTCCCCGGGCGTCCATCTCCACCCGCTCGAAGTACGCGTGGGCAGGAGCCGCGAAGAGGAGCACGACGAGGAGGGCCAGCGCCCGCACGCGCATCATCTCGTCCCCCTGCGCCGCCCTTGCGCGCCCCGGCTCATCGCACCACCGCCAGACCACGCCGCGCCTGGTCCTGGTCCGGCTCCAGGATGACCTGCAGGATGTAGATGCCCGCGTCGAGCAGGCGCCCGTCATCGTCCCTGCCGTCGAAAACATTGGCCGACGGAGGCTCCGGGTCCTCGAGCTCCATGGGCGTGTAGGCCTGATCCTCGTAGATGGTGCGCACCCGCCGGCCGTTCATGTCGAACACCCGCGCGGTGAACTTGACGCGCCGGGTGCGCCGCAGGTTCTCGTCGGTGATCCGCGGCGTGACCGTGAACCGGAAGCGAAGCGCATCGCCCAGTTCCGGGGCGATGGCCTTGGGCGTGAACTCCAGCCGGTCGAGCTGCAGCGCCTGCCCCCGCACCGGCGGCGGCACGAAGAAGTACTCCTTCACATAGGCGTCGTACTCCTCGGGAGTCTGCTGCGAGAAGGGGACGCGCACGGGAACGCCGAAGTCGGGGACGCCGTCCGGGATGGACCCGCCGGAGGAGTCCAGGCGGTCGAGCGGGATGCGCGCATAGTTGTCCATCACGACCGGGACCGCGGAGTCGACCTGGGTGCCGCTGATGTTGTCGGGAGCCGTGTCCGGGCCGCCGTATCCGTCCGCTCCGGTGGTCACCCAGGCCGCCAGGCGCAACTCGGTCACGCCCTCCGGGAGGAAGTACACCGAGTCGCCGTAGTCCGCGCTGAAGTCCTGGCTTCCCTGGCCGAGGAAGAGGGTGGTCCAGGGAATGGCCGCCTCCATCGCCCGGTCGGGGAGGTCCCGGCTGAAGGTGGCCGCGGTGGGGAAGCTCCCGGTCGCCACCTGGCTGTCCCGGTTGGGTCCCGTGTAGGTCCAGAGCTGCGGCACGGTGTTGCGGTCCCAGGTGGCCAGGAACACCTCGGGATGGAATCCGTTGTCGAAGGAAACCGCGCGCCGCCAGCCGCCCTCGATCGAGGAGAGGGAGGACCACCCCGGATTCTGGCCGTCGGGCAGGGGCAGGGTGTCGAAGAAGATCATGATGTTGTTGTCGAAGCTGTACCCCTCGACGGCGACATAGAGGTACTTGGCGTCCCAGGTGATGCGGATGTTGTTGATGTCGTTGAAGCGGCCCCACTGCGAGTCGATGGTGCTCTCCTCGAGCGCGCCTACCGCCGTCGAGTCCCCGTCCTGGAAGATGCGGCGCTGGAAGATCGTCTCGTCGTCGAGATACTCCGCGGCGGAACCGTCGACGACGATGCGGTCCGAGAGGTCGAGGGCGGTGCCGGCCAGCGCCGGCAAGGCGGTGCCGAAACAGGGGAGGAGCGCGGCCAGAGCGATCGCGAAGTACGCGAGCGAGGAGCGCGCGCCGGCGCTCACCGCGACGCACAAGAGCGCTCGTGACCTGGGGCGGAGGGACGGATGGACATTCACGCGATCAAGCCTTCCGAGTGAGGGCGAGCCTGAAGCGCAGGGGATTGGGGCCCCGTTGGACCGCTCCAAAACCTAGTGGAGGGGCTACCGGGTGTCAAGCCGGAGATCGCGCGGCCTGGCGCGCGAAGGGCGCTGGAGGGGGGATTCCGGCGGTGGCGGCGCCTCACCGCGTCGCAGGAGGCGGGCCGCTCGATTCGCGCGGGACAAGCCTCGTGGGCACCACCTTCTCGATGGGCTCCGCGCTCTTGGACTCGAGCAGATCCAGGAGAAGCTGGGTTGCCATGCGGCCGACCTCGTAGATGGGCTGAGCGATGGTCGTGAGCCGGGGACGCACATAGGTGGTCAGCCGGATGTCGTCCGCCCCCACCACGGTCACATCCCCCGGGACCCGGAGTCCAAACTCCTCCTGGGCCACGCGGAGCGCTCCCAGGGCCATCATGTCGTTCGCCGCCATGAGCGCGGTGGGACGCGGCTTCCGCGCCAGGAGGGTCCGGGCAGCCTCGGCGCCGCTCTCCTCGGAGAAATTTCCCCATAGCCGGAGATCGCTCTCCAGGGGGATGCCGGCCTCGGCGAGCCCTTCCAGAAACCCCCGGCTGCGATCCTCCCCCACGGTGGTGTTCTCCAGCCCACCGATGAAGGCGATCCGGCGATGGCCCAGCGCTGCGAGGTGCCCCACCATCTCCCTGGCCCCGGTCCGGTTGTCTGCGTAGACCGCGCTGGCCCCCGGCATGCGGGTGTTGACCAGCACCAGGGGGATGCGGGACTCGATCAGCTCGCTGACATAGGCGTCCTCCTTGATCGTGCCCAGGAGGAGCATGCCGTCCGCCGCGCCCTGACGCAGCAGCCTGCGATGCGCGGACTGCTCCAGGAAGCGCGCGGTGGCCATCTCGATGACCAGGCGGTACCCGGCCTCAGAGAGCCCGTCCGAGATCCCGCTGATCGCCTCGGCGAAGTACACATCGGCCAGCACATGCGATCCGGTGGCGGGCAGGATGACGGCGGCCGCGTTGGCCCGGCGCTGCGCGAGGCTGCGGGCCATGGTATTGGGCTGGTAGCCGGCCTCCTCGATGACCTTCAGCACGCGCAGACGCGTCTTGTCGGTGATCCGGGGGTCCCCGTTGATGACCAGGGACACGGTCGACCGCGACACGCCGGCCAGGCGGGCGATGTCGCGGATGGTGGTCTTGGCGGACTCGTGCAAGGCGATCCTCTTCGATGGGGACGGGGCGGGGGCCGCGTTGAATCGGTCCAATTATACTCTCCGGCCCCGTCCAAGCCGAGCCATTGCGAGGAAGGCGGCCAGGCCCAGGCCGAGGGCCCCCAGGAGGATCCCGACGGGCGGCACGGCCTCCTCCGCGAGCCAGGGGACCCGGGTCACGACCGAGGCGTTCGTGGCCAGGACGGCGATCGCGTTGTTGGAGGCGTGGAGCAGGATGGCCGGCCAGAGGCTTCCGGTCGCCCAGGCCACCCACCCCAGGATGAGGCCGAGCAGGATCGTGGGCAGGAGGCGGTACAGGTCGAAGTGGAAGGCCCCGAAGAGCACCGCGGACCAGAGGATGGCCCGCATCGGAGAGACGCGCCCCAGCAACGCCCGCAGGATGAAGCCGCGGAAGAGGATTTCCTCGCAGAGGGCCGGGAGCAGGGCGAAGACCAGGAGCGCCAGGGCGAGGCCCTCCCCGCTCTCGGTGGTGACGAGGCGGCGCATGATCTCGCGGTAGGACTCCGGGACCTCGACCACCACTCCCTGAAGGGTCGCGACCAGAGCGGCCAGACCCGTCGCGGCGGGGGCGGCGGGGATGGCCAGGAGCGGGAGAGCGGCAGGCAGGGGGCGCCCGAGGCGGAGTGTCGGCAGGATGGGGATTCCCAGCATGCGCATGGCCAGGAGCGGGATCCCCGCAATGACCAGGAGCTGGGTCACCGCGAGCCCCAGCCTCACATCCCGCATCTGGAGCGGGGCGCCGATGTAGAAGAAGCCCAGGAGCACGAGCAGGAAGACGGGCGCGGCTACCGAGGGGGTCAGTTCCCCCTCGCGGACCCTCTCCCGGCGGGGCAGGAGGCTCCTCCAGGACAACGCGCCTCCGCCGCCGTCCCCAAGCATGGTCTCGGCGCCGAAGAGACTCACCGCGCGGTGCAGGAGAAGGAGGGCCAGCCCGGTCATCACCGCCATGGTGACCCCGATGGCCGGCCAGGGCAGGGCTCCGAGCAGCAGCTCCCGGCAGAGAAGCACGACATTGGCCACCGGCACCAGGGCCAGGGTGGGACTGAGCTCGACCCCCGGGAGCATCGTGACATAGGCCGGGGCCACGCAGGCCAG
>CAZWKH010000030.1:0-13227 GCA_964633885.1 uncultured bacterium
TCGCTCATGGCCTGTCCTTCCCTGCCTGCCGCCCGGTCCATCGGGCGCCGCTCCATCATACGAGCCGCTTTCCCGCGCGATCCACAAATCTTCCTGTCATCCCCGCGAGGGCGTGCTAGCCTCGGGCCGTGGATGCGCGCATGACCCCGTCCAGCCCTCCGGCCGCCCCTCTCCAGGAACCCCGTCCCGTGGTCTATTTCCTGAGCGATGTCCACCTGGGCGGCGCGGCCCCCGCCGAGGAGGCCGTCAAGCGCGAGCGCCTCGGTGGGCTCCTCGACCGGGTGGAGCGGGAGAAGGCCGCCCTCTTCGTCCTGGGGGACCTCTTCGACTTCTGGTTCTCCTACCGGACCGTGATCCCTCGCTCCGGGTTCTCGGCCCTGGCCCGCCTGGACGGGATGGCGAAGAGCGGCCTTCCCATCCGCTACCTCGGAGGGAACCACGACTTCTGGATCTGCGACTTCCTCCGGCGCGAGACCCACATCGAGGCGATCCAGGACGGCACGCGGTTGGAGGCCCAGGGTCGCCGGCTGCGGCTCTACCATGGGGACGGACTCGGACCGGGCGACACCGGTTACAAGGCGCTGAAGATGGTGCTGCGCAACCCCCTGGCCATCCGGCTCTACCGCTGGGTGCACCCCGACCTCGGCATCCCCTTCGCCCTGCGCAGCTCCGGGGTGAGCCGCCACCACACGGGGGATCGCGAGGTGAACACGGAGGGGCTCTTCGAGCATGCCGCCCTGCCCGCCTTCCGCGAGGGGGACGACGCGGTGCTGATGGGCCACCACCACCTGCCCATCCACTGGCAGAGGCCGCAGGGCGAGTTCCTCATCCTGGGCGACTGGTTCCACCACTACAGCTGCGCGCGGCTGCGCGAGGGGAAGCTCGAGCTCCTGACCTGGCCCCTGGCCGATTAGCGCATGAGCAGGAGCTTGCGGACCACCCGGCTCCCCGACCCGGCTTCCTGCGCCCGGATGAAGTAGAGCCCCGGGGCCAGACCCTCGACCGGCCGCGACATGCGCCCCCTCTCCGCCCTCCAGGCAGCCCGGACCCGCCCGCTCACATCCAGCAGCTCCACCCTGGAGCCCGGCTCCAGGTTCTCCATTGTGAGGGGCTCACCAATGCGCAGCGGGTTGGGGAAGATCTGCATGCCGACGCGGAAGCTGCGGGACAGGCCCAGCGAAGACACGCCCGCGGGAAGGCAGCCGGGATCGATGCGCAGCGTGTAGTTCCCGGCGGGCAGGGGTTCCTTCAAGGCGATGGTCACCTCCTGGGGGCCCGGTCCCGGGGTCCAGGTCTCTCCGCCGCCGCCTGGCTCGATCCGCAGGGTGCATGAGCCCGGCAGGGTGCCGCGCAGGGAGGCGACGACCCATGCCCACCATCCTTCACGAATGTAGCGTGCCTCGGCGAGGACCACCGATGAATCCGAAGGCTGCGCCGGCAGCGCGAGAGCGAGATCCCACATGCCTCCCAGGGGCAGGCCCGCGCTGTCCACCGCTCCGGCGAAGAAGAGCGAGTCCGGCGCCTCTCGCGGCGCGAAGCTCACGACGAGCCGCGAGCCGGACCGGTCGAGGAGCGTCGCAGCAGGGGTGATCTCTCCCGCCGCGCCGGCCAGCCATGTCTCCTGCGGGGGCCCGACGAGGGGCCGCACGAACTCGGCCAGGATCCTCCCGGGCCCGTCCCACCGCAGCACCGGCGGCGGCGCGGGTTCCAGAGCGGTCACGGTCAGCCCCGGACGGCGGCAATCGCCGTTTCGGACGGTGTAGGTGACCCTCTCGCCGATGGCAAGGGTATCCGCCGCCTCGAAGCCGGTGACCGTGGCCACCGGCATGGGGCGCCCGCCGGAAGCAGCCCAGAGGGTGCTCGTCGGGCCGCATCCTTCATCTTCCCAGGCCAGCAGGAGGCGGAGCCCCTCGGGGATCGCCTCGGCCGAGGCCACCCGCGGCCGGCGCAGGCCGTCGACGGGCTGCGCGGGAAGCCACAGGAGGAGGCGCCCATCTCCGGGCTCCGGGCCGGCGCCGCCCAGCCAGACCACCCGGGCGCCGCCCGGCTCCTCGGTGGAGACGGCGCCGTCGACCCGCGTGAGGGGCGAGGGGCCGAGGGCCCCGCCCCAGTCCAGACCGCCCTCCGAGAGAACGAGACGATCCAGCCTCCGGCCGCGCCGCAGCAATGCCTCGCCGGGGCCCGCCGCAAGGAACTGCAGCTCCCGTTCCGCGCTCCACCCTGCGAGAGAGAAGGCGCCGCGCTCCTCGAAGGCGCTTCCCGTCCAGGCCAGACGCGCGACCCGCACCGCCGCGCGACCCGGCCAGTCCTGCGCATCCGGGCCGGATGGCTCCACCGACGCGGCCAAAAGCTCCGCCGGCATGGTGCCGGGGATGGCGAGGAAGCGACCGCTCAGGGGATGGGCGAACGACTGCCGCGCGACCTGCTCCAGCCCGGACCCACCGATGCGGAAGAGGATCACGGCGCCCGCGTCGTCGGCGAAGACGGCCTCGGGCCGGCCGTCGCCGTCCAGATCCGCGATCTCTCCATGCAGCTTCAGAGCGCCCCCACCGCCGCTCGCCTCGCTCGCAAGCTCGTAGCCGTCCGCCCTCGGGCAATACATCCGGAGCGCGTCCCCCGACACCACCAGGAGGCCCATGCCCTCGGGTGTGGTGACGAACCGCACCGGCACGCTGCCGTCTTCGGGCTGCAGGTGAGCGCGGCGCGCCGGGAACCCGCCCGGCGTTTCCCCCTCCCAGACGCTCCACCCATCCAGCCGGAAGACAGCCAGCTCGCCGAGGCCATCGCCGTCGGCGTCTGCGGCGTCCACCGGGATGCCGGTGAAGAGCCCCTCCGAGGAGCCCCGCTCCGCCAATGGCTCTTGGGCCCCCCCGGTCTCGACCCACCGCACCGCGCCGTAGGTTTCCGCGACCGGCGGGGACTCCACGAAGAGATCGTTCTCCCCGCCTTCGTCCCAGGCGGCCGCGCGGGACATCGGGGTCCCGGGGGGCGCGTCGAACCGCGCAAACTCCTGGCCGGTCATCGAGAGTTGCGGCACCTCCACCGTCCACTCGCCCAGTTCCCGCCGCCGGCTCTCCCCCTCGGCGCGCCCGGCGAGGCGCACCGCGGTCGTCCCCGCGGGGATGGGACCGGCCAGACGCAGCACATGCCGGGTGGAGGCCGTCGCTTCCTCGGCATCCGCCACCCCGGCCAGCGCCGCCTCTGCGAAGCCCTGATAGGGCGATCGCGACCGCCACCAGACCAGGATCTCCCAGTGATCCCCTGCCGCCTGGGCCTCGATCCCCGGGTCCAGGATGTCCAGCGCCGCCGGCGTCACCGCGAAGCGCATCCGCTCCTCGATGCGCGGGAGGCCGTTCGCCCTCACCCGCAGCCGCGCGATCCACTGCCCGGTATCTGCCGTCCCCGGCGTGAACACACCGAGGCTCTCCGCCACGGCCTGATGGATCGCGCCGCGCAGAAGCCGCCGCTCGCCGGGAAGCTCCCTGTCGAACCCGCCGGGCTCCCAGCTCGCACCCGCCAGGGGCGCCACCGAGAGGGTCCAGTCCTGGAGGCCCGCGCCCGCGATGGTGCCGGTGAAGACACGCGCGCCGGAGGCATCGTTCGCGGCGTCACGCCATGCTCCCTCGATCTGCGCCACCGCCGGGGCCGGGCCCTCGGCGGCGGCCCGCGCGGCATCGGCGAGGCCCCAGCCGAGGTCCCCGTTCCATCCGTCCCGGGCCCCCGACGCGCTCAGGCGGAGACGCCAGGCCACCTCATCCGCGGTCCAGTCAGGATGGAGGCTCCAGAGAAGAGCCGCTGTCCCCGCTGCGAGAGGCGCGCTGAAGGAGGTCCCCCCCGCCGTGCCGTAGCTCCCGCCGATCGTGGTGACCAGAACGCCGGTGCCCGGCGCGACAAGGTCGAGGTCCTGGCCGTGGGTCGAGAAGTCCGCCCGCTCTCCGCTCGCGTCGCAGGCCCCCACGGAGACCACCCCGGGATGGGCGGCGGGATAGAAGGCGGTGTCGGCGGGGGTGTTTCCCGCCCCGGCCACCACGAGGCACCCCCGCGCCCGAGCGTAGCGGACCGCCTCGCGGATCAGGGGGGCCTCCACGAGGTCGCCCCAGGAGAGGTTGAGGATCCGCGCGCCGTTGTCGGCGGCGTACAGGATCGCGGCGGCCGCGTCGTCCTCTTCGAGGAGCGCGGGGAGAAGGGGCATGGTGGTGCGCAGGCCCGCCCTCAGGGCGAGGATCTCCGCCTCCGGGGCGACCCCCGCGATGCCCACCCCGTTGTCCCTCGTCGCGGCCGCCGCTCCCGCCACCGCGGTGCCATGGCCATGGTCGTCCCCGGGATCCGGGTCGCGGCCGAGGTAGTCGCCCAGTCCCGGGAGCCCCGGGGCGTCGGTGAAGTCATAGCCCCGGATGTCGTCCACATAGCCGTTGCCGTCGTCGTCCACTCCGGCCAGACCGTCCCGCTCCGCAGCGTTGACGGCAATGCGCGCGACCAGGTCCGGGTGATCCAGCTCGATCCCCGTGTCGATCACCGCGATCCGGATGCCCGCTCCGCGGCTGCGGGTCCAGGCCTCGGGGACATGGAGCGCAAAGAGCGCGGCCTGCTCCGGGTAGAAGGGGTCGTTCGGGACTCCCTCCGGGCTGCGCTCCGACGCGGGCCCGGCGCCCGGAGCGGAATCGAGCGGGATGAGGTGGTTGGGACCGGCGTACTCGACGCGGTGATCCTCGAGAAGCCGCGCCGCCACGCGGGACGGCTCCTCGGCGCCGTCGTAGTACAGCACCCAGGCCCGCGCCGCGAGACCCCCCGCGGCGCCCGGCGGGCAGAGCCGGCGCAGCTCCCGCACCCGCACTCCGGAGCGGCGCGCCTGCTCGCGCAGCGCGCCCTCGGCCTGGGCTTCCCCGGCCGAACCGGTCAGGCCGGGAGCGCCACCGGCAGCGCGGGTGAGGATGAGGACTTCACCGGGGGCTTCCCGAGGCACAGGCGGGATCGACGCGGTGCCCGCACCCAGGAAGAGCGCCGCCAGCGCCGCGGGTGCGGCGAGGAGAGCCCCGCGCAGCGGAGACGCCTTCTTACCAGGCGTAGCCGAGGGCGATGCGGTGGCTGTTGCCGAGATCGTTGTAGAGCGGCGTGAAGGCATAGTGGACCCGAACGCCCTTCTCGTAGCCCACCCCGAAGCTCACATTCTCGTTCTCGAGGCCCGTCTTGTATCCCGCCCCGACCAGGAACTGCCCGCGGTAAGCGTACTCCGCCCCCACACGCATGGAGGCGTCGGCGCCACGCACGGCCAGGAAATCGCCGCTCAGGGTCAGCATCCCGCCGCGGGAGTCGGGGCGGCGCAAGGCGAGGCCCGCCTGCAGGGCGGTGGGAAGATCGAAGCTCTGCGCCCCGTCGAAGTCGTAGGAGAGCTGGCCGCCCAGGTTGCGGATGGCGGCGCCCGCGGTCAGACCCTCGGCGGGGGTCTTCCAGCTGCCGCCGAAGTCGAAGGCGAACCCGCTCAGGGTGTTGTCCGGCGGGATCTCGCTGCTCCCTCCCATCTCCGGAACGCCGATCACCGACTCGCGAAGGTAGCGGGCCGTGGTCCCGAGACCCAGCGTGTTGGAGACCTGGAAGGCGTAGGAGGCGGCGAAGGCGTTGTCCGAGTACCCGAACTGGCCGACATAGTCGCCCACCTCGTTGCGGGCATCGATGTCGTCGGTGTAGAGCCCGATGAAGGAGAGGCCGATGGCGTGGCGGCCGCGGCGCGCGCCGAAGGCGGCGAACTCGTGGCGCAGGTCCTGGATCCAGGCGTTGTGGGTGCCCAGCACATCGTTGCGCTCGATGGCCAGGAGCCCCGCCGGGTTCCAGTAGGTTGCGCTCGCGTCGTCGGCTACGGCCACGAAGGCGTTGCCGAGCGCCGCCGCCCTGGCCCCCGCCCCGATCTCGAGGAAGTTGAGCACGGTGAGGCCCGGATCCTCCGCGCGCGCCCTGTCCGCGGGAAGCACCGCGGCGGCGAGCATGAGGCCCAGAACGAGGCACCAGACGCGACGACCCATGACGAACCTCCCATACCGGCGATCCGCCGCAGGCAGATCCCGCGCGCGGCGCTTCATTGTATCCCAAACGGCGGCGGTGCGTTCCCGGCGCGGCGGTCCGGCCGGCCCCCGGAGCCTCCGCCTCAACGCAGCACCACGAAGGTCACGACCCGGGACTCCGTGCCCGAGCTGGTCTCCGCCTTGAGACGGGCCAGGTAAAGGCCCGGCGCCACCTCATGCCCGCGATCGTTGCGCAGATCCCAGCGCACGAGATTATCGGCATGGGGATCCACGGATCCGTCGATGGTGCGCAGGAGCCTTCCGGTCAGGTCGTGCACCTCGATGGTCACGCTGCGCACATCCGACCGCACCCTGTAGTGGAAGCCCGGCTCCGTATGCGCGGCCGGGTTGGGCATGACGAAGGCCTCGGCGAGCAACCCGTCGTCGGGCTCGGCTCCCGATGCCTGGGGATCCGGCGCCCTGCCGGTGCGAGCGCCGTCCCGGCGGTAGACCGGCCAGCCCGCCCCGTCGGGAAGGTAGTCCCCCATGGAACGGAGGATCGCCCGGCCCCTGCGGACGATGCCCGGCGACATGTCCCCCTGCTCGATCAGCTCGGGAAAGCTCACGGCGACATCCTCGACGGTGAGGAGGTCCCCCCCCTGCCCGCTGAAGGCGCCCAGCACCGGATAGCTGCCCTGGCTTCCTCCGCCCAGATAGCTCCTGTCGAAGTGCGGGCGATCCCCGGGCATGTGGAACCGGACCTGCCCGTCCGGCAGCGGCAGCATGAAGAAGCCCTCGGGCGTCGCCGGCGCCGTGGACCCGATGAAGAACGGGGACAGGAAGGCCGCGGTGAACCGATCCTCCCCCGGCAATGGCACCGGGTAGGAGAGGTCGAAGATCCCGTTGTAGTTGATCGCGTAGAGCCGGTTCACGGGGCCGAAGGCCAGCACCTCCAGCATCCCGTCGCCGTCGAAATCCGCCAGGGCGAGGGCGTCGTCGGCCAGCGCGCCCACCTCGATGGGCCAGCCCGGCAGCTCCGAGAAGATGTCGTTGTCGTTCTCCGGCGAGTCCTCTCCCCGCGACGACCGCGCCTCGCAGAGCTTCGTGATGCCGTCCGCGGTGACGGACCGCACCGAGAGCGCGTGCAGGAACCCCTGCGAGTCGCCCACCACGATCTCATCGATGCCGTCGCGGTTCAGGTCGCCGGTCACCGCCTCCGTGAAGGCGACGGAGTCGCCCAGGGAGTACTTGAGCGAACAGACCGGGTACATCCCTTCGCCGTCCAGGTTCTCACCCAGGAGGGTCACATCGAGCCAGCCGCCGGTTTCCCGGCGCACCGTGGTGACGATCTCCTTGAGCCCGGAGTCCACCGTGTCCAGATCGGCCAGGGTGGAGTGCAACGCGGCATCGCCCAGGTGGGTCTCGCGCATGCGAAGCCGCGTTCCCTGGCCCGGGGTGTAGGCGATGGCGATGACATCCGTCGCGCTGAGCCGCAGAGGCGAGGGAATCCCGAGGATCACCTCGGGGCGGCCCGTCCCATAGCCTTCCATGTCATCCGCGGTGAGGTGCACCCGCCCGGGTTCCATCTCCAGCAGGTAGAAGGGCGCCGGCACGGGGCTCACCCCGCCCTGCGCGGTCAGATAGCTGCCATCCCCGCGGGCGGCGTAGACGGTATCGCCGCTCACCCAGACCATCTCGAGGCCCGCCTCCCCCCCGGGACCGTCCAGGTTCACCAGGATCGGCTCGGCGTGAAGCCTTCCCACGCTGAAGTAGCGCGGCGGGCCTCCGGCGGGAAGGAACGAGGTCCCGTCCGCGTTGAGGAGGATCGGCCCGCCGATCCCGTCCTCGCCGGTGGCGGCGAGAAGGATCTCCGCGCGCCCGTCCCCGTCCAGGTCCCCGGTCACCGGCTGGAAGTCGCGCACCTGCCCCGGCAGGTCGACCGGCCAGCCCTCCCGGAAGTCCCCCACCGTCTCCCCCTCGGGTGAGGTGAAGCGCAGACGAAAGGTCATGGCGGGGCCGGCCTCCGAGATATCGGTGATCCAGATGCCGGTGTGCGCATCGCTGTAAGCGTCGGAGGGAGGCGTGCTCTCGGGGGTCAGCTCGGTGGCGTTCCCCGCCCAGTAGGAGTCGCGGGCGTCACCGAAGGCCTCGAGCTGGAAGGTGAGCTTGTCGAGGTCCTGGATGCCGTCCGCCTCCTCCAGGTCCACGCCCTTGTGCAGCGCGTCGGCGTTGACCATGTTGTAGAGGAGCAGATCGCTGATGGTGGACTCGTCGACATGCCAGATCAGAAGGCCCGAGCCGTCCTTCTTGGGATTGCGCGGGCGCTCGAGCGGCTGCGGCAGGTACCAGTCGAACTCGGTCTCGTCCCCCGCCTCGGTGCGCCCGTAGCCGTCGGTCCAGAACTGGAACACCGAGTCCCCGTTCGCGTCCTGGAAATCGACCCGGCCGTTGTAGTTGTAATCCCGCGCCCGGTTCTCGATGAGCAGGTACTCGTCCCCGCCCATGGGGATGCGCACCGCGCCCTCGCGCCGCGCCAGGGACACCGCGTCCAGGGAGACGATCTGCTCCCCGCCTCCCGCCTCCGGGCGGATGACCCGCGGCCGTAGCCAGCCCAGATAGAAGCGGCTCCAGGACTCCATCTCGGCGGGAAAGAAACCGTTGTCGTTCCACATGCCGGACCCCATCAGACCGAAGGCGCCGATGCCCTGGCTGTCGGCGTAGATGAAGTCGGCGGGCCCGGTGGTGTCGTAGAGGTCCGGAAGCCCGAAGCGGTGGCCGAACTCGTGAGCGACCACTCCCATCAGGCCGAAGGTGTAACCGTCCTGGCTCTCCGTCTCCGGAAGCACCACGGTGTGGTTCACGAATACCGTGTCCCCCGACGCGGTGAGGTCCTGGGTGCGGATGCCGCGCTCGGCGTCCGGGGCGTTCAGCCAGTAGCCGAAGTCGACCTGGCGAAAGAAGACCGACCAGATCAGCTCCTGGGAGTCGTTGTAGATGTCGGCCTCCTGCCCCGGCCCGGCGTGGAAGACCATGTAGACATCGTAGGCGCCGAAATCCACATCCGGATCGGCGGCCCGGACCGCGTCGCGGCAGAGATCCGCCTCGCGGGTGGCGATGGAGTCGTCCAGCCCGTAGTAGGTCTGGGGGAGGGGCAGGCGGTACACCGAGGGCGAGAGGTCCCACTCCAGCTCCTGGAGCCCGTCCGACATGGACCGGTACATCTGGTCGAGGTGGGTGAGCACGCGGTCGAAGTAGAGCCGGATCGAGTCCTCGCGGGCGGCGGCGAAGGCCGTGCCCATCTCCTGATCCTCGAAATCGACCAGGATGGCGATGATGTTCCAGCGCCTCGGCGTGATCTCCCCGGCCGCTCCCGCCATCCCCTCATGGAGATGGGTGTCGTGATACGGCTCGAAGGCGCCCCCCACGGTGAGCGCGGGGGCTCCCGCCCGGGGTGAGCTGGGCGCTTCCGGACGCGGGGCCATCCCCTGCTTCAGGGGATGCGGCGGGACGAAGCAGGGCCTCGGGACCTCGCCCGGGGCCGGGGGGGCCGCCTCGGCGGGCCGCACCCCCGGCACATGAGCCAGGGCGGACAGGGTGAGGAGGAGCATGCCGAGGCCAAGGCGACTGGATTGCGTGATGTTCATAGGGGGTGGATCGGCCCGGCGCCGGGGCGCCATGGGATGAAACGCCCGGCTACGCGATGCGGCCGGGGACGGAATACCGTACCGCATGCGAGCTCCCACGCAAAGCGGCCCGGGGGCTCTCGGTAGACCCCCCGGGCCGGGACGGGGTTCCAAAAAAACGGGCCCCCGGACGGGGGCCCGCGCCCGCCGAAGGGGGGGCCGAACTCCCCTCGACAGGCATCACCGATGAGGGCACCGGCCTCCCCCGTTGTGACCCGGGGAGGCCTCGAAGGAGGCCGGGCCCTTCCAAGAAATCAGCGGCGCCGGCCGGAGCGCCCCACCCGGAACCAGGTCTCGTCCCGGGCGAACTCCCCGTAGCCGACGGGGACGGGAACGAGCTTCGGGGTCACCGGCGTCTTCACGAACCGGGAGGCCCCGGAGGCCGGTTCGTAGCCCGTTTCGAACGCGCCCTCTTGGGCGATGCGCCTCCACTGTCCGACCAGAGGACGATCGGAGGCGAGGGCCACGATGCGCTCCACGCCGGCCGGGCCGGTCACCATGAGCCTGTAGCCGGCGTGCCGCCCCGGCAGGCTCACCACCCGCCCGCCGCGCGCGAAGCCGTCGTCGTAGGGGCTTTCCGGGAAGAGGAGCCGCATGCGGCCCGAGGTGTCGATGTCGTAGACCACCACATAGGCGTCCTCGTCCACCCGGAACCGGACCCGCACATCCTCGCCGGGGAACACCAGCGCTCCCTCGCCGGGCTCGGTCCACACGCGCACCCGCAGGGCGTCCACCTCTTCGATCGGCACGCGGATCAGCTCGGGTTCGTAGACCCGCACCACCTTGGAGTCCACGCGGGCCACGCCGGGGGACCCGGCCTGCGCGGTCGAGACCACCGCCACACCCGCCACCGCGACCAGAAGGATCGTCGCTTTTCGGATCGTTTCGGTTCTCATCGCGTCATACCTCCTCGAGGAAACCCGCCTCGTCTGCCATCTCATGTGCGTCACCGGATCCGCGGCGCGGGGCGGAGCCCGCCGGCCGTCTCGGTCCGGAGGAGGCCGATCGGCCGGGGGGCCAGCTCGCGGTTGCCCGCGTCCACCTGGTAGGCCCAGTCGAAGGTGAGCCTGTCGCCGTCGATCGCCCGCGCCCGCAGCTTTGCGAAGTGGTCGTCCCTGGTCCACACGACATACACATGGCCGGGGATTGCCTCGACCGCGCCGCTGGGGCTCCAGCCCCGTTCGGGGGCCCAGTCCACGCCGTCGAAGCAGGTGTAGCACGCATCCTGGATGTCGGTGGCCAGGTCGGCCGCCACCAGGAAGGGCACGCCCTCGGAGATCACGAAGTAGACATCCGCCTCCTCGGAGTCCCAGGGCATGGCCCGGTAGGAGCTGAAGTCCCAGCCGCTGCGGTAGAACCCGTCGCCGGCCGCGTCGTCGAGGCGCGCACCGAACCCTTCCGGGCGGGGCGTGTCGTGCACCAGCTCGCGGGAGAGGTCGGATTCGTAGCCGCAGTAGTCGATCGCGGTCACCGCGTAGAAATAGGTGCGCCCGTTGCGAAGCCCCTCGTCCACGAACATGTCGCGGCGCGTGTGCGCGACCTCGATATAGGGGCCCTCGGCGGCCGTGGCGCGGTAGATCACGAACGCTTCGACGGCGTCCTCGTCGACAGGGGTCCAGTAGAGGAAGACCTCACGGTCTCCGGTCACCGAGTAGACATTCACCGGGGGCGAGGGCGAGCCGCAATCCGTGCAGAGAAAGCAGTCTTCTTCGCAGCCGCCGAGGAGGATGAGCCCGCCGGCCAGCCCGGCCAGGAGCGCCGTCCGCCGCAGGCGCCGTCCGCGATCCGATTCCGAAGGCTTGCGTTCGCTTCTCATGACCCACCTCCCGTGTGCCGCCGGCCGGGGTTTCCGGGGAAGGGCACGGGGCGGACGGGGATGGGGCCGTCGGGCCTGCCCCCCTGCCGCGCGAGCCGAGTGCCAAGGTGGGAGCGCCGGGGACTCGGCGGGCCAACCCCATGGCGCTCCGTCACCTGGCCGGTAGGAAGCGGGTCCGGTCGAATAGAAGGGAAAGCGGCGAGCCGTGATCGCGGGGACGCGGCTGTGTCGGGGGGGCTACAGCGCGGGGCGGGCCGCGCCGAGGAGCCGCCGCAGCCACCAGCCGCCCACGGCGAGGGCAGCGAGACCGGCCGCCGCGACCCACCAGGGAAGCAGCTCGGGCGGAGCGGGAGCCTGCGGGGAAGGCGCGCCGAGGTCGATGGAGGCCAGCGCAGTGGCGTTCACCACAGCGTGGGTGGCGAGCGCGGGCCAGAGGCTGGCCGTCTCGAGAGTGATCCAGGCCAGGAAGAGTCCGATCGCGAAGGCGGAGAGAAGCTGGTTCGGGGTGAGATGGGTGACCGCGAAGAGAAGCGCCGAGAGGACGACGGCCTTGCCCCGTGGATAGCGGCGGCAGAAGCCGTGAAGGATGAGGCCGCGGAAGAAGAACTCCTCCGTCAGCGGGGCCATCACCACCAGCACCACCGCAGAGGACCAGATCGACTCGCGGACCATCGCGACCATGGTCTCGTCGATCATGCGCAGGATGCCGTTCCACCATTCGGGGGCGGGCAGGAGGCGGAGCAATCCGTCCAGCTGCGCCAGAACCGCCACGCCACCCAGGGCGATCGGGAGGATGGGCGCCAGCAACACGGCGCGCACGGGGCGCAGGGGGAAAACGGCGCCGGGCCGTTGCCCGGTCCGCCGCCAGGCGAGGACGGTCACCACCGCGAAGGCCGCCGTGTTGGCGATGAGCAGCAGCACGGCCTGGGGGGGCGGGTCGAGGCTTCCGGCGGGCAGGGAAGTCACGAGGGTCACGATCACGGCGGCCAGCGCGATGCCCAGCCACACGAAGAGGACGAGCAACAGACCCTGACCGAAACCCGGGAACGCGCGCGGGGTATCACCCGCGCAGGAAGGTGTCTCGCCGCTGAGGGATGTCATGGGTCCACTATCGGCGGGGCGGCAAAGAGGGTCAAGCGCCTCCGCCGCGACCTTCGGCCCGGAGGGGGTCCTCCCCCGTTCTCGTGGAGGCAAAAAAACGCGACGCCGGAGTGCCCCCCGGCGCCGCGCAGGTCCGGGTCTGGGTTTTCACTTCAGCGCGAGCCTGGACATCCCCATGTATGGTCTGCGCGCCGAGTGCCTATCCCCGGACGGAACCTCGTGGTTCCTCGATTCCGGCGGGTGTCCATCCCACCCTGCCGGATCCCCGCCGGAGACCGGCGGGGCGGATGGCCGGGGACGGGAGCCTGCGCTCGTTGGAGCCCCCATCCCCCTCCTTGCACCTCGCGGGTTTCGGACAGAACCTTGCGGGTCCGCCCGTCGCGCCGCGATTCCCTGCCGCACCGGGGACACCCGATACGGCAAGGTCTGTCGGGTCCGGCCCAGGCCGGGACCCCGGATGGTCGCCGTCCCCACGGCCGGCGGGGGCGTGATGCTGCGAGACCTCAGGAGTAGGAAGCGGTAGGAGCTTCTCTGAACCCGATGGGTCGGGAACACGGGCGGAAGCTATCCTGCTCTGCCGCTGCCGCCTCGATGAGATCCCGCTGCGTCACGCGCGCCCGCCGGCCCGCCC
>CAZWKH010000031.1:0-5143 GCA_964633885.1 uncultured bacterium
CCAGGACCTCATGCGGCTCTACCGCGAGGACAAGATCACCTACGAGGACGCGCTGCGCTACTGCACCAACCCCGCGGAGTTCGATCTGCGCGCCCGGGGCATCCACTCGGCCTCGGACAGCACCTGGGAAGCGTTCGAGCGCGAGCGGACGGGCTGAGCCGGGACTCCGGGGGGGCGCTCGAGCGGGGGTCCATGTTCAAGAAGATTCTGGTGGCCAACCGGGGCGAGATCGCGGTGCGCGTCATCCGCGCCTGCCGCGAGCTCGGCATCGGAAGCGTGGCCGTCTACAGCGAGGCGGACGCGGATTCCCTTCCCGTGCGCCTCGCCGACGAGGCGGTCTGCGTGGGACCGTCCCCCTCCCCGGACAGTTACCTCAATGTGCCCCGCATCATCAGCGCCGCCGAGGTGACCGGCGCGGACGCGATCCATCCCGGCTACGGTTTCCTCTCCGAGAACCCCGACTTCGCGGAGGTCTGCGAGTCCTGCGGCATCACCTTCATCGGCCCCACCAGCGCCCAGATCCGCGCGATGGGGGACAAGGCGAACGCGCGGGAGGCGATGAGCGCGGCAGGGGTCCCGGTGGTGCCGGGCACCGACGGTCCGGTGGAGGCCGCCGAGACCGCGGTGGGAGAGGCGGAGCGCATCGGCTATCCGGTCATCATCAAGGCGGTGGCGGGAGGCGGCGGGAAGGGGATGCGGGTGGCCCGCGACCCCGGCGAGCTGGCGGAGCAGTTCCGGATGGCGCGGGCCGAGGCCCAGGCCGCCTTCGGCAACGGAGCCGTCTACATCGAGCGCTACCTCGCCCGTCCTCGCCATGTGGAGATCCAGATTCTCGGCGATCGCCACGGCGGACTCATCCACCTGGGCGAGCGCGACTGTTCCGTGCAGCGCCGCCATCAGAAGCTCATCGAGGAACCCCCCTCTCCCGCGGTCACCCCCGAGCTGCGCGCCCGCTTCGGCGAGGCGGCCCTGGCCGGGGCCCGCGCCATCGGCTACGTGGGCGCGGGAACCATGGAGTTCCTGCTCGACGAGACGGGGCATTTCTACTTCATGGAGATGAACACCCGGCTGCAGGTGGAGCACCCGGTCACGGAATGGGTGACCGGCCTCGACCTGGTGGCGGAGCAGATCCGCGCCGCGGCGGGGGAGCCGCTCTCCGTCACCCAGGAGCAGGTGCGCCTGCGGGGGCATGCCATCGAGTGCCGGATCAACGCCGAGGATCCGGACCATAACTTCCGCCCCAGCCCGGGGCTGGTGGAGTTCCTCCACTTTCCAGGCGGGCCGGGGGTGCGGGTGGACAGCCACCTCTATCAGGGCTACCGCATTCCGACCCAGTACGACTCGATGATCGGCAAGGTCATCGTCTGGGCGGAGAACCGCGCCGAGGCGATCGCGCGCATGCGCGGCGCCCTCACCGAGCTGGTGGTGGACGGACTCAAGACCACCGTGCCCTTCCACCTCCGCGTGCTGGACCACCCTGCCTTCCGGGCAGGAGATGTGAACACCCGGTTCCTGGAGCGGCTCGCCGAGGAATCCACGCTCAAGCCGGCGGGCGCGACGCAACCATGACCGAGGCCGGAGCGCGCACCCTCTCGGTGGCATTCACCCCCGCGGAGACCCAGGACGGTCTCCTGCGCGAGTCCCTGGTCGCCGTGGTGGATGTGCTGCGCGCGACCTCGGTGATCCCTCAGGCCTTCGCGGCGGGGGCGGTGCGGGTCATCCCGGCGGGGTCCGTCGAGCAGGCCACCGGCCTTCTGGCCACGCTGGACCGCAAGACGACCCTCCTGTGCGGGGAGCGCGAGGGACGCCGCATCGCGGGGTTCCACCTGGGCAATTCCCCGGCCGAGTACACCCCCAAGGCGGTCAAGGGCAAGACCCTCATCTTCGCCAGCACCAACGGCTCCCTGGCCATGATCCACGCCCAGGCCGCGCCGGAGCAGGTCATCGCTTCCTTCGTGAACGCGAGCCGTGCGGTCGAGCGCCTCCTGGCCGCCGAGCGGGACGTCGTCGTGATCTGCGCGGGGAAGGAGGGGCGCGCGTCGCTCGAGGACACCGCCATGGCCGGCCTCCTCGTCGAACGGATGCTGGCGGCGGCCACCGAACTCGTGCCGGACGACGGCGCGCTCATGGCCCAGGCGCTGTGGCGCAACCGGAGCGGGGACATCGGCGGGCTGCTGCGGGAATCCGCGCATGGAGCCTACCTCGCCACCCTGGGATTCGAGGAGGACCTGGAATTCTGCGCCCGTCTCGACGCCCTGGACTGCGTGCCCGTCCTGCGCGACGGACGGATCGAGTGGGACGAGGGCCGCGGGCTTCAGGCCAGGTCCCAGGCCTCCCGGTAAGCGCGCGCCGCCCTCTCGGGATCCTCCGCCCCCATCACCCCGCTCACCACCGCGATCCCGCCGGCGCCGATCCGCTTGAGAGGCGCCGCATCCTCGGGGCGGACCCCGCCGATCGCCACCACCGGCAGGCGAGTCGCCGCGATGACGGCGCCGATGCCCTCCAGTCCGATAGGGATCGCGTCCTGCTTGCTCCCGGTGGCCCGCAGGGCACCCACACCGAGGTAGCTCGCTCCCGCCGCCTCGGCCAGGCGGGCGCGTTCCGGCGTTCGCGCGGACACGCCGAGGCCCCGGCCGCCCAGAACGCGCCGCGCGGCCTCGGGGGGGAGGTCCTCGGGTCCCACATGGGCCCCATCCGCCCCGGCAGCCAGGGCGACATCGGGCCGGTCGTTGACGAACAGGGGCACGCCCGCCCGGCGGCAGAGCGGCAGGAGCAGGCGGCATCCGGCCAGGAGATCCCGGGCCGCGCAGCCCTTGCCGCGGGCCTGGAGGAGGGTCGCGCCGCCGCGCAGCGCCGCGCGCACGCGGTCCAGGGGGACCAGGCCGTCCGGGGCGAGGTCCACGATGACCACGAGGCGCAGGGCCAGGGGATCGAGGTCCGTCCCGCGCTCCTGGTCCGCGGCGCTCACTTCGGGGCGCGCACCAGCATCACCACGCCCAGCGCGATGAAGACCACGCTTCCGAGCGAGGCGGCGAGGAGGGGGGGGAGGGTGCCGTTGTTGCCGAGCACCTGTCCGGCGCGGATGAGGCTCCAGTAGGCGAAGGCGATGGCCAGCGAGAAGCCGAACCCCAGGGCGACCCCGCCTCGGCGCACCTGCACCGCGAGGGTCGAGCCGATCAGGATCACCACGAAGTTCACGAAGGGGAAGGAGAAGCGCAGGAAGAACTCGGTCCGGTAGCGCTCCACGCTGCTGCCGCTCTGGCGCACCCGCTCGGCGTAGCGGGCGAGCTGGCGGAAAGACATCTCCTCGGGTTTCGTCTCGTCCTTGGCGAAGTCGGAGGGGCGTTCCGGGAGCCGCACGCGCAGGCTGTCGAAGGGGACGGCCCGCTCGCGCCCCTCGGCGTCGAAGAGCCGCTCCACGCCGTCCACCAGGACCCACTCCCCGTCCAGGAACACGCCCAGGCGCGCGTCCACGCGGCGGGTCATGCGCTCCTCGTCGAACTCCTGCACGGTGGGATCCACCATGGTCTCGCGGGGAACATCGTAGCGCCGGATGACGAAGAGCCGGTTCTCCTGCCCGAGGTAGGTGAGGTTCGTCCGGCTGCCGAGGTTGCGGTCGGTGCGCCCCTTGATCTCCTGCTGGAGGATCTCCCGGGCGCGGATGTTGGCGGCGGGCATCACCCATTCCCCCACCACGAAGCTCGCCGCCGAGATGAGGATGCCGACCACGTAGAGCGGCAGAAAGAGACGGTAGAGGGAGATCCCGGAGGCCCGCAGGACCGTCACCTCCTGGAAGCGGGTCATGGTCCCCAGGCAGAGGAAGGTGGCCAGGAGAGGAGCCACCGGCCCCACCAGGAGCGCCTTGTAGGGGATCGAGTAGCCGTAGTAGGAGAGGATCTGGACCCAGGTGGCGTCGTAGTCGATGAAGGTGTCGATCTTCTCGAAGGCGTCGAAGAGCAGCACGAAGGCGGTGAAGCCGACGACGGCGAGGAAATAGTACTTGAGGAACTCACGCAGGACATGACGGTCCACCACCCCGAGCAGGGGGAGGAACCGGCGGCCGGCGGCGGCCATCTAGCGCATCCCCCGCGAAGGACCCCAGCCCACCACCGAGAAGGTCAGGTAGGTCCCGACCAGCCCGAAGAGGAGGTTCGGGAACCACATGGCCAGCATCGGCGAGACGAAACGGCGGTCGGCCAGCTGCTCGCCCGCGATGAGGAAGAGGTAGTACACGATGAAGAAGGCGACCGCGATGGCCATGTTGGCGAACCCGCCCTTGCGCGTGCGGATCCCCAGGGGGCCTCCCACCAGGACGAAGACGACGCAGGCGAAGGGGATCGAGAATTTCTTCTGGATCTCGACCCTGTAGCTCCCGATCCGCCGCTGCAGGTTGTCGACCTCGGTCATGTCCATTTCGAGGATCTGGCGCAGGCGGAAGAGGCCGGCTGTGTCCGCCGGCGCGGGGGGCGCCGCGCCCAGGAACCGCTCGACGGCGAGCCTTGCTCGCGCCGCACCGGTGGGGGGCCGCAGGAGGGGCTGGACGGCCCCGTAGGAGGGGAACCCGGCACCGGTCGTCTTCTCCTCGACCGCTTCGAAACGGGCGGCCTCCTGCTCCTGGAGGCGGCGGATCTCGGCCTGCATCATGCCCACGCTCATCTCCCGGTCCCCGCGGCTCTTGCGCTCCACGCGCTGGAGCACGGCGCCGGGATTGTGGAGGTAGATCGTGTTCTGCTCGAAGCGCCCCCGCCGGTAGCGGTGGTCGCCGGCCTCGCCAGGCACCTCGTGGATCTCCCCGTCCCAGAGATCCAGCTTGAGCGTGGCGCCGCCGTCGATGTACTCCATCCGTCCCCGCCGGGCGAGGATCGTGGTCGGGACCGTTCCCTGGGTGTAGTCGTAGATGGTGACATCCTGCATATCGCCGGTGCGGTCGTTCAGCCGGCCGACCAGGAGGCTGTGGTTCTCAAAGGCGTCGATGAAGATCCCGGGTTCGATCCTGGCCGCAGGGCGCTTGCGGTGGATGGCGAGGCTCAGGTTGGCGAAGCGATGGTTGGTCTCGGGGAGCACGAAGTTGTTGTACAGGGCGAGGAGTGCGGCCAGGGCCAGGCCGGCCAGCAGCGGACCGCGCAGAACTCTCCCGACATTG
>CAZWKH010000031.1:5153-13045 GCA_964633885.1 uncultured bacterium
CCCAGGGCCCGCATCGCCGTGATCTCGTTGTCCTGGGCGAGGCGGCCGAAGGTCATGAGGGCCGCCACCAGGACGCCGCAGGGAAATGAGAGGACCGTGATCCAGCCCAGGGCCAGGACGAAGAGCTCCAGCACGGCCAGGAAGGGGACCCCCTTGGACAGGATCAAGTCCAGGTAGTCGAAGAGGAAGTCGATCACGAAGAGGAAGGTCACCAGACCGAAGCCCAGCAGGAACGGGAGCGCGGACTCCCGCAGGACATAGAGTTCGAGACGGGGGAGGGGGCTTTTGAAACTCAAGGGGTCTTCATGGGGTTAGAGGTGGTCGGAACTGGGAAACGCCCCGGGTCCGGTCTCGGCCCGGCAGTCTAGGGCATGCAGCCGACGCTCACAAGGGAAGGTCAGCCGGCTGCATCTTCGCGTTGGCGCAAACTCCACATCTTGCCTAGGATTACCCGGTCCCATCACCGGGCGGAGGTCCATGCAGCGTCTGGCTAAGGCTCTGGCGGCCGTTTCCTGTGCGATCCTGATCGGCGCCCTTCTGCCGGTCGGCCACGCCATGCTCGCCGTCGCGGCCGATTCTCCCCCAGGCCTCCCCCCCAGGTACCGGGGGCCGGCGGCGCTCTTCGACCCCGCGGATCCCTTCCAGGGCCTGCGGTGGACCCTCGGCATGACCCTTCCTCCCCGCAACCGGGTGGGCCAGGCCCGCCAGGACCTCGTCCCCCGGATCGACTACGACCACGACCGCGGTCTGGTGCTGCTCTCCTACCGGATAGGCAACCTGGAGATTCTGCCTCCCCGGAGCATGACCCGCGAGGAGTACGCCGGTTTTGCCATGGGGCAGGAGCTGCGCAAGGCCTGGATCGACGGGCACCGGCGGGTGCTCACCGAGATCCGGACGGGCCAGACCCGGGGGCTGGTGAACCTGAGCCTTCCCTTCCAGCTGCCCTTCACCGAGAAGATCTTCGGGCAGGGCGCCCCCAACCTGCGGGTCACCGGGAACGAGCAGATCACCTTCTCGGGCACCTCCTCCTGGGTGGTGGGGCAGGTCACCGGGGAGCGCGGCGGGAGCTCCATCTTCCCCAAGCTCGATATGCGCCAGCGCCTCAACGTGAACCTCCAGGGCACGATCGGGAGCAAACTCTTCATCGACGTCGCCCAGAACAGCGAGGCCCTCACTCCCCTCGAGAACTCGATCAAGATCCGGTATAAGGGGGAGGAGGACGACATCGTCAAAAGCGTGGAACTGGGCAACACCAACCTCTCGCTCCCCAGCTCCCAGTTCGTCTCCTTCTCCACCCGCCAGGAAGGGCTGTTCGGGATCAAGGCTGAGGCCCAGGTGGGAGGGTTGGGGATCACCGCCATCGCCAGCCGCCAGGAGGGGGAGAACGGCCAGGCCACTCTCGTCGGGGGCGCCAAGGAGCAGGTCCAGCGCATCCAGGACACGAGCTTTCTGAGCGGCAAGTACTTCTTCATCTCCGATCCCGATTCGGCCGCGATTCCCACCGTCGATTCGCGAAACATCCGCGTGTACCTGGACGACCGGGACGTGAACAACGACGGCACCCTGGGCGCGCGACCGGCCCAGGCCTGGCTGGATCCCGGCGCGCGGAAGCCGTCCCAGCCCTACGAGGGGCAGTTCCACCTGCTTCAGGCCGAGGAGGATTATGTCGTTTACAACAACCAGAACTTCACGCAGCCGCTCCTGGTGCTGAAGAACGGGCTGTCCGCCAACCAGGTCCTGGCCGCCAGCTATGTCCCCACGAGCGGGTCGCCGTTCGACACCGTCGGCTCGTTCAACCCCGGGCCTTCCGACACCCTCCAGCTCAAGATGATCCGTCCGTACTCCACCACATGGGGGACGGAGAACCTGGCGGACAGCCCCTGGGGTCCCGTGCGGCGGCTGGAGCTCAAGAATGTCTACAGCCTGGGCGCCCGCAACATCGACCCCGAGACCTTCGAAGTGCGCATCGAGCGCGACATCGGCGGCAGCAACCCCACCGATCTCATCAACGAGTGGGGGATGGAGACTCCCCTCATCCAGGTCCTGGGGCTCGACCAGCGCAACAACAACGACCTGAGCGATTACACGCCGGACGGCCGCGTCGATCCGGACTTCGTCGACTACGACCAGGGGCTCCTCTTCTTCCCGGACCTTCGTCCCTTCGACCCCAGCCCGGTCGATGTGAGCGGGGCGCCGGGTGTGCGGGCCCGGTCCTGGCCGCTCTTCGAGCGCGACTGCCGGGCCGACACTCTCGGGTGGACCCTCGCCGGCCCGGTCCCCTGCGACCAGCAGACGGCGAGCGGCATCCCGGTCCGGTCCAACGCCGAGGAGACCGTGCCCGAAATCTACGACCTGCGCGTGGAGCAGTTGAGCACGAACGCCTCCAAGCACCATCTCTACACCATCGTGGCCAGCTTCCGCACGGTGATGAACACCCTCCAGCTCAACGCGATGGGGAACATCCTGGAGGGATCGGAGACGGTGCGGCTCAACGGCGATGTGCTCCAGAGAGGGACCGATTACACGATCTTCTACGATACGGGCATGATCCAGCTCAAGAATCCGGACGCCACCGCCCCCGGAGCGGACCTGGTGGTGACCTATTCCTATGATTCCCCCTTCAGCCGGGGCTCTCGAAGCCTCATCGGCGGCAGCATTGCCACCCGCAGCGACGCCACCTCGCGGTACTCCTTCTCGACTTCCTGGCTCCACGAGAGCCGGGGGCTGCCGGACCGCCGGCCCCGGCTGGGCCAGGAACCCACCAAGACCACGGTGGGGGATCTCTCCGGGCAGGCGCGCTTCGCCCCCTGGAGGCTTACCGAGCTGGTGGACGCCCTTCCCCTGGTGTCCACGGCGGCCCTCTCGCGCTTCGAGGTGAACGGGGCGCTGGGGCTCTCCTTCCCCGACCCGAACACCCGGAATGTGGTGTACATCGACGACATGGAAGGGGCGGAGGTCATCACCTCCGCGCCGGTCAATCGCTTCAACTGGTTCTACTCGAGCCCGCCGGTCCGGTACGTGCGGCGCATCGAGGGGGTGTCCGAGGTCCTGGACCTGGTCCCCACCGACCGCGGAAAGCTCCTCTGGTTCTCCCCCAACACGGTCCGCGCCGAGGACATCACCCCGGGCGCGGAGTCGCGGGCGGAGCGCAACGACATGGTGTCGGTGTTGGAGGTCCTCTATACGCCTCAGGCGAACCCGGGCCCCGCGGGGTCCTGGGGTGGTCTCACCACCGTCCTCTCCTCGGCCGGCGTGGATGTCTCCACCGCGCAGTACCTGGATGTCTGGGTGAACGACTACGCGAATTTTCAGGATCCCACGCGCCCGCGGCGCGGGGAGCTGTTCGTGGACATCGGCCAGGTGAGCGAGGACGCGGTGTGGGATCCGCTCACCCCGCCCGAGCCTCCCAACGACAAGCTGGACACCGAGGATGTGAACCGCTCGGGAACCCAGCTCGAGTACACCGAGGACCTGGGTCTGGACGGCGTCGCCAGCGGCCAGGAAGTGGCCTCCGTGCCTCCGAGAGACCGCTTCACCGAGCCGGGCACGGAGTCCTCCGACCCCGCCGGGGACAACCGCAAGCGCACCATCGACACCTCGGCGCCGGAGCGGACCATCGCCGAGCGGCTGACCAAGTACCTGGGAATCAACGGTACCGAGCAGAACCAGGCCGTGGACACGGAGGATCTGAACGGGAACTTCATCGTCGACAAGTTCAACAACTACCTGGAGTACCGGATCGGTCTCGCCGACTCCGCGCTCATCGACCTGGGGCGCGACTACCCCTCGCGCTACACGGATCCGGGAAACGGGTGGCGGCTCTACCGGATCCCGCTGGACGAGTACCACGAGAAGGTGGGGACCCCGGACCGGACGGCCATTCAGCACGCCCGGATCTGGTTCCGCGGCATCGACACCGGGGACACCCTCGACCTGCAGATCGCCAGCATCGAGGTCGTCGGCAACCGCTGGGAGATCGCGGACGGGCTGGACCTCGACGCGGACCAGGTGTTCAGCGTGTCCGTGGTGAACAACAAGGAGAACGCGGACTATGTCGCCCCGGTCGCGGTGCGGCGCACCAACGGGATCACCGAGCGCGAGCAGAGCATCTCCCTGGACTTCCAGAACCTGAGACCGGGCGACGAACTCCTGGCCTTCCGCCCCCTGCTCGACGCGCGGGACTACACCCTCTACGAGACCATCGCCTTCTACGCCAACCCCCGCTTCGAGTCGATCCCCGGGGATACGGTGGAGTACTTCGTGCGCTTCGGAAGCGACGCCTCCACCGATTCGCTGTCCTACTACGAGGTGTCCACCCTGCTGACCCAGTTCGACCCGCGTCGTCGGGAGGACGGCTGGCTGAACTTCCGACTGGACCTCACGGCGTTGAGCAACGTGAAGCTCGCGTACCCGGCCTGTGAGCCCGCAGGCGAGTCCTGCTTCCTGGTGGGGGGGCCCGAGAAGCCCCGGGAGCAGATCGGGGACGGCCTCGAGCTGACCATTCGCGGCAACCCCTCCTTCAGCCGCGTGCGGCGCGTGAGCGTGGGGCTGCGCAACCTCTCCGGCCGCGAGATCCCGCAGGGACGCGTCTGGATGGACGAACTGCGCATGGGGGATGTGCGGCGGGAGACGGGGTACGCCGCCCGGGCCTCCGTGAACCTCGTCCTGGCCGACCTGGCCAGCGTCTCCGCTGCGGTGAGCCAGACCTCGGCCGACTTCCTCCGCCTCGGCCAGAGCCGGGGGACCGGGACCGCGGACCTGGCCTACACCCTGGGGACCCAGGTCAACCTGAACAAGCTCGTGGACGGGGCCCGCATCCAGGCCCCGCTGCGCTTCAGCTACAAACGGGGGAAGCGCACGCCCAAGTTCAGGCCCAACAACGACGTCGAGTTCGTCTCCGATACGGGTCCGGAGGTCGCGGAGAACTGGCAGCGGGATGTCTCCCTTTCCCTCGCTCGCGACGCCCGCGGCATGAGCCCGATGCTGATGCGCTACACCCTGGACGCGGTCCGCGTGAACGGCACCCTCTCAAGGTCCTACGACACGAACGTCAACCAGGTGAGCGAATCCCGCACCCGCAGCGGAAGCGCCGTTTACGATCTCAATTTCAGCCAGTTCGGGCCGCTGCGCGTTTTCAAGCACGCGGAGTTCTGGCCCTGGCCCCGCAGCCTGCAGGCGAACCTCACCGGCAGCCGCTCGGAGCGGACCCTGTCCACCCGCGACCTCACCGACCCCACCCTGCTCACGCCCAACCCGGGCACCCTGACCCGCAGCGGGATGCTGCAGCTCAGCGCGAGCGTGCAGCCCATCCGCCTCGTCACCTACACATGGACCTCGGGGCGGGATCTGGTGGGGGACCACTTCCAGCACGAGAGCGAGACGGTCCGCCAGCAGCGGCGGCCGGCCAATCTCTTCGGCATGGACCTGGGGCGGCAGACCCGGCAGACCAACACCGTCAACGTCAACTACACCCCGTCCTTCGCGCGGTCCTTCCGTCCCCGCGTCACCTGGACGGGAAGCTACAGCTACAACGCCGATCCGAACCTCACCAGGGCCGACTACGACAGCACGGTCGTGGACGTCAGCAACAACAGCACCGCGAACCTCTCCCTCACCGTTCCCCTGCGGGAATGGGTGGGAAAGGTACTGGGTGGCGGGTCGGCCGCAGGCGCGGTCGAAGGACGAAAGAACGAGCGCGGCGCGGACCGGCCGGCTCCCCCCGCTCAGCCCGACTCCACCGGGTCCGCGCCCGGCGAGGGGCCGAAGAAGGAAAAGGGCCCCGGCGCGCGCGCGCAGGTCCGGACCCTGTTCACGAAGTGGATCAACCTGAACGATGTCCAGGCCTCGGCCACCTTCGGCAAGCGCAGCGCGGTGAGCGGCGTCCACGGGACCCCGCCCCTGGGGTACCGGTTCGGGCTCACGCGGGACGCGGGTCTCGGCGAGGACCTCTTCAAGGTCTCTCGCGCCCCGCTCAACGACAACCGGGGGGACTCCGAGACCTATCGCGGAAACACCTCGGTCGGCCTCGGCAGGCAGTTCACCATGGACTTCACCTATCAGATGCGCAAGGACCGCAGCCAGACGAACAACGGCCTGGGCCGGATCACCAAGGAGACCACCTGGCCCGACCTGCGGTTCAACTGGGGCGATGTCCACAAGAAGGTCCCCCTGGTGAGCAAGCTCTTCACCGACTTCCGGACCGTGTCCACCAATTACAGCCGCACCACCAACGAGGCCGGCAACGAGACCAATCCCCAGGAGACGGTGACCACCACGACGAACTGGCGCCCCCTGGTCAGTCTGAGCGGAACCCTGCGCGGCGACTGGCGGACCAGCATGAGCCTGGACCGGAGCACCGGACAGACGGTGAACCGGCAGGCGGGGGGGTCCGCCTTCACCACCGACCGGTCGAGCCTCACGTACCGCCTGACTCTTTCGAAGCGGTTCCTGCGCAAGAGTGCGGGAGGCCAGGCGCGGGACATCGACCTCAATGTGGACGCCAACTTCACGAGCCAGGACCAGGTGACGCGCAACTCCTCCGGGCTCACTCCGGCACAGCCGCAGAAGAGCGACAACCTGCAGCTGCGCCTGGGCGCGACCTTCCGCATCACCAGCACCATCACCGGCACCCTCGGCGTGAACCTGGGCCAGCAGCGGAACCTGGTGGCCAACTACACGCGCCGCTCGATCGGGCTCTCCTTCACCACCGGGTTTTCCTTCTGATGCCCCGCGCCGCAGTGAGGCTGGGGGCCGCGTTGCTCCTGGCCGGGCTCTGCGCCTGCGGGGCCCGGTCGACTCCGGCGCCCCCGGCCCGGTCGGCTCCCTCCCCGGTGGAATCCCGAGGCGCCGTCCCGGCCTTCGATCCGGACTCGGCCTGGGCGGCGCTGACGGTCCAGGTTGGCTTCGGTCCCCGGGTACCCGGCACCCCGCCCCATCGCGCCTGCGCGGCCTGGCTGGCCGGGCGCCTCGCCGCCTGTGGAGGGAGGGTGGAGCGCGACGCCTTCGCCTATCGCGACCCGCAGGGCCGGGACTGGCCGCTCGAGAACATCCTCGGACGCTTCGGACCCGAGGGGGGAGACCGCCTCCTCCTGGTGGCGCATTGGGACACGCGGCCCTGGGCGGATCTCGATCCCGACCCGGCGCGCCGCCACCTGCCGATCCCTGGAGCGAACGACGGCGCCTCCGGGGTGGCGGTGCTTCTCGAGGTGGCCCGCGCCTTCTCGCAGAACCCTCCGGCAGGGGGCGTCGACATCCTCTTCGCCGACGGGGAGGATCTGGGCCGTCCGGACGATCCGCAGGGGTTCTGCCGGGGTACCCGCCGCTTCGCCGCGCATGGGGTGGGCCGCTACCGGCGCGCCATCGTGGTGGACATGGTGGGGGATGCGGACCTGGCCGTTCCCATCGAGGAGACTTCCCTGCGGCTGGCCCCCGAGGTGGTCGACTGGGTCTGGGAGCGGGGCCGCCGGCTGGAGCCCGATGTGTTCACGACCAGGGTGGGATTCTCGGTCTACGACGATCATGTGCCTTTGCTTGAGGCCGGTCTTCCGAGCGTGGACTTGATCGATTTCGACTACCCCGCGTGGCACACCGCCGGAGACGACCTGTCCCAGGTCTCCGCGGCCTCGCTGGGCGCCGTGGGACGCGTCGTGCTCTCCCTCGCCCTGGACCCGTAACCGCTTCTCCACGAGCGGATTGATGCCCGTCTCCTCGCACCCCTTCTGAAGCGCCGCCCGCCCGCCCCCCCTCCCCTTGCGATTTGGCCCGGCCCGGGGGAAGGGCCACCGTCCCCACGCGGACCTCTGGCACGGCGACGAGCGGCGGTACCGGGCGCCGGGGCGCCGGCAGCCCCACGAAGAGCGAGAGCCCGTCCGTCGTGATCCAGACGCGCCCCT
>CAZWKH010000032.1:0-12910 GCA_964633885.1 uncultured bacterium
TCATGACATTCCCTCCCCACGCACCGCCAGCGCCGCCTGCTCCGTGGAGCGCGGCGCATCCGATGCGCGCAGCCGCATGGTGACCGTGGTGCCCCCATGCGGAACGCTGTCCAGCGTGACGGTGCCCCCATGCATCTCCACCGCCTGGAGCACGAAGGCCAGTCCCACCCCGGTACCGCTCTCCTTGGTGGTCATGTAGAGATCGAAGGCGCGACGCCGCACCTCCTCGCTCATGCCGGGGCCCGTGTCCTGTACGGAGAGAGCGACCCGGCCGTTCTCCTCGCGCACGGCAATGGTCACGCGACGGTCGCGGGAGGGAAGGGCCTGGATCGCGTTCTTCACCACATTGATGAGAGCCTGGCGCAGAACTTCCCTGTCCCCGGGGAGGTCGCGCGCTCCGGCGGGGCAATCCACGGCGATCTCGAGCCCGGCCATGGTGGCCTCGGGGGCGAGCAGGTCGGCTACCTCGCTGACCAGCTGCGCCGGATCGAGGGGCACCACCGTGAGCCGGCGCAGGCGGGCGACCTTGAGGAACCCGGAGACCGCGCGGTCCAGCCGCGCGATCTGCTGGCGGGTGGCATCCACCGCCTCGCGGACCTCCGCCGGATCGAGGCGCTCCGCGCGCCGCAGAGGCTCCAGGTGCAGGGTGATCGCGTTGAGAGGATTGCGGATCTCATGGGCCACTCCGGCGGCCATCTCGCCCAGCCTCGAGAGAACGGTGGAGTGGTCCATCACCGCCTGGAGGTCGCGCAGCACGGCGAGGTCCTTGAGCTCGATCAGCACGCCGAGAGACTCCGCCTCGTCATGCACCCGGTGGCCGAGGGCCATCACCGAGCGCTCCCCGGCCTCCCCCGGCAGCTCCGCGCGCAGGGAAATCCGCTCGCGCCTTCCGCTGAGCACCTCGTCCACGAGCTGCGCGAGGGGGTGGTCGGCGGGAAGGAGGCTGGCCAGGGTCCGCCCCTGGGCGGCTGCGGCCTCCACTCCCAGGAAATGGGCCGCGATGCCATTGATGAGATGGATCTCGCGGTCCGACCCGATGACCAGGAGCCCGTCCCCCAGGAGCTCCACGGCGCGGCGCAGGTTGTCGTCGTTGCCCCGCATGAGCTCGCGGGCGTGGAACTGCGCGCCCAGGTCGTTGAGAGCCTGGGCGAGGGAGCCGAACTCCTGAATGTTCTGGTGCGGGATGCGGTAGCTGAAGTCGCCCGCGCGGAGTGCTTCGATGCCTCGGCGCACCTCTCCCAGCGGCCCGAGCACGATGCGGGTGAGGAACACGGCCGCCACCAGGGCCACGGCGATGTACGCCAGGGCCAGGTAGAGGCCGCGGTGGAAGACCCGCAGCACCTCCTGCCGCAGGAAGGCGGCGCCCTGCGCGACCCGCACCGAGCCGAAACGGGTCTCGCCGATGCGCAGCGGGGTCACTCCCTCGTGGATCTCCCCGCCGTGAAAGAGCCGCCAGAGGAACTCCCAGGCCGGCAGGGGCCCGCGCAGCTCGGGCATCGGCGGGTGTTCGGTGAGGAACCGCCCGACCTGGGTGGGATCCGAGTGGATGACCGCGCGCCCCGCGGAGTCCGTGAAGGCGGCGTAGAGCACGGTGGGCGCGAACTGCGTGGCCGCGTCGAGGCTCACCCGCAGCGATGGGTCCTCGGCGATCACCCCCAGGGGCTCCTGTCCCGGACGGCTGGCCACCGCCTGGCTGATCTGGAGCACCAGGGTCCGCGCCGTGTAGTCGGCCTCCCGCCGCGCATCCTCCACCGCGCGGCGGGTGACGGCGGTGATCTCGATGACGATCGAGATGAGGGCGATGGCGAGCATCACCCCGGCCAGGGCAAGGATCTGCCGCGCGCGAAGCCCGAGCATGGCTAGGGACCGCCCCCGGAGCGCGGGACGCGCAGGCCGCCGCTCCCGGCGCCCATGGCTAGGCCCCGCTCCGGGCGTAACGCTTGAGCTTCAGGTGCAGGGTCTTGGCGCTGATTCCCAGGAGGCCGGCGGCGCGAGTCTTGTTCCCGCCCGTCTGCTCCAGGGTGTGCAGGATGAGGGTCCGTTCGGCATCCTCCAGGGTCGTGCCCGGCGCCACCGCCACACCGACCTCGTCCAGGGCGGGACTGCGCGGCCGCGGCCGCAGAGTCGAGGGAAGGTGGTGCACCTCGATCTCGTCGCCCCGGCAGACGACCACCGCGCGCTCCACCGCGTTGCGCAGCTCGCGGACATTTCCGGGCCAATCGTACTCCCCAAGGAGCTGGAGCGCCTCGTCGCCGAATCCATGCACCGGCTTGTCGTTGGCCGCCGCGAACTCGCGCAGGAAATGGTGGGCCAGGAGAGGCACATCGCCGAGGCGGTCCCGCAGCGGAGGCATCTCGATGGTGAACACATTGAGACGATAGTAGAGGTCCTCGCGGAACTGTCCCGCGGCGAGCATGGCGGCGATGTCGGCGTTGGTGGCGCTGATGATGCGCACATCCACCTCGATCTCCACCCGGCCGCCGATGCGCCGCACCCGGCGGTCTTCCAGGACGCGCAGGAGCTTCTTCTGCAGGTTGGGCGGCATCTCCCCGATCTCGTCCAGGAAGATGGTGCCGTGGGTGGCCAGCTCGAAGCAGCCCTGCCGCGCGCCCGTCGCCCCGGTGAAGGAGCCGCGTTCATGCCCGAAGAGCTCGCTCTCCAGGAGCGACTCGGGGATGGCCGAGCAGTTCAGCGCAACAAAGGGCGCGTTCTTGCGCGGACTGAGCTGGTGGAGCGTGCGCGCAGCCACCTCCTTGCCGGTGCCGCTCTCGCCGGTCAGCAGCACCGAGGCATTGGAGGGCCCTACCTGCTCCAGCAGCTGGTAGAGCCGGAGCATGGCGGGGGACTTGCCGGTGAGGGTGCCCATGCGGCCCTCGCGCTCCAGCTCCCGGCGCAGTAGCCGCACCTCACGCAGCATGGTCGAGCGCTCGAGACCGCGCTCGATGACGGTCTGGAGACGATCGATGTCGAGGGGTTTTGTGAGGTACTCGTACGCCCCGCCGCGCGTGGCCTCCACCGCGGTCTCGATGCTCGCGTGGCCGGTGATGACGATCACCGTGGCGTCGATCCCCGCCTCCTTGAGATCGGTGATCAGCTCGATACCGCCGCGGCCGGGCATGCGCAGGTCGGTGACGATGAGATCGGGCTGGTGGCTGAGGGCGGTCTCGATGGCGGTCTCCGCGCTGGGGGCGGAGCGCGTCTGGTGACCCCAGGACTCCAGAAGCCGGGTCAGGCCGACGCGGGTGGATTCCTCGTCGTCCACAACGAGGATGCGATGCTGGTGGCTCATGCTGGGCCGGAGTGTAGTGCGGCCCCCCCTTGGCCGACCAGGTTAAAAGGTAATGGTCGGTCAAAATGACCGGATCGGAAGGTGCTGTCCGGGCTGCCGGGGGCCGAGAGAGCCGGGACACTCGGCCCTGTAACTTTCTTTCAAATAATGAATTACGGGACCATGGCAGCGTCCGGTCTGGGTGGCACAGGCGTTGCAATAACATCAGTCCGTACGGTTCTATCCATTGCGCCGCGCGCGCTGCGGCTTCGGCCGCCACCGTCCAGGCGCGCGCGGCGTTTTTTCTTGCCCTGCAGGATCCTCCCGTCCGGGTCCGAGGCCGCCCAAGGAGGTTTTGGGATGCCGACGAGCCCCGTGAATTCTCCCAAGTTCCCCTCCGGCCAGTGGTTGGTCCTGCGCGAGGCCCATTTCTGGGAGCGCGGCCGCGTCCTCGAGTTCCCGACCGGCGTGCATCAGGCCACCCTGGGGCGCTCCCCCTCCTGCTGCTGGCGAATCAACGATCCTTCGGTGTCGCGCATCCACGCGGCGCTGGTGCGCCGTCCGCGGCGCGGCGTCTATGTCATGGATCTCGCCAGCCGCGGGGGCACCTATGTGAACGGCGAGCGGGTGAACGGTGAATGGCTGCTCATGAACGGCGACACGATCAGCCTGGGTTCGGACATCGTGCTGGAGTACAACGAGGGCACTCCACCCGCCGCGGCGCCAAGAAATCGTTGGCTCAAACCGCTGGGTTGGCTGGGGGGCGGCGTGCTCGCCCTGGTCGCCGCGCTTCTGGCCCGTTCCTGATCGCCCCGGGCGCTCTTTAGATAGTTTTGGATTTGCGCCGATCCTAAGGAATTGCAAACAGTCCATCCCACGCTTGAATCGCGTCCAGAACGGTCTATGATGACGGGTTGAAGCACTCGCGCCCCAACAATCCCCCAGGGCGACGAGGGCTACCGGCAAGGCCGCCAGACTTCCTGCATCGGCTCTTGCTGCTGGATCCCGCGCACCGGCGATCCCCCCACCCGCGCGCGCAGCCCAAGGTACATGCGTCCGAATCCCCCTCGGAGCATCTCCAGGCGCCATGCATGCATGGACCGCCCTTCACCATCGTCGCGCGTGCGACGAGGAGGATCCGATGAGAAGCGTCCACCTTCTGACGGCAATCCTGGCCGTCTCCCTGCTCTTCCCCGCCGCGCTCGTTGCCGGAACCCGGGTGTCGCCCACCGACCCGGGCCAGGACGCGGGAACGGCGCCGTCTCCGATCCTGCTGTCCGCTGAGGCGCCCATGGCCAGCCCGGCCACGGCGGATGTGCTCAACCAGAACACGGGGCTCACCTACGGGACGATCGCAGAGGCGCTGGCCGACGCGGCCACCCTGGACGGGCATGTCCTCGAAGTGGTCGTGAGCCCGCACACCGAGGGGATCGTCAATGTCAACAAGTCGGTGACGATCCTGGGTGGCGGCGGCGGTGCGGTCATCCTGGCCGGCGCGAGCACCGGGTCCGCCGGGGACGCGCGGGCCTGGTTCCTGATCAGCGCCCCTGATGTGGTCTTTCGCGACCTGACCTTCGACGGGACCGGCTATGCCGTGTACCAGGCCATCCGGAGCTGGGGCGACGGCCTCCTGGTCGAGCACTGTGCCTTCCAGAACATCCGCTACGACCTGTACCATGGCATGGCCGTGGTCGGCTACGCCAACACCACCGTGACCGGCTGCACCTTCACGAACATCGAACGGATCGGCGTGTTCCTCTTCGGCGCCGGGGTGACGGCCGGGGAAGTGTCCGGCTGCACCTACACCGGCAAAGGGGCGGTGGACGGCCTGGACTATGGGATCGAGCTGGGCGGCGGGGCCGTGGCCAGCCTCACCGGGAACAGCATCACCGGGTGCACCGGGGTCGCCGCTTCGGACGGGTCGGGCTCGGCCGGCGTGCTGATCACGACCTACTTTGGAGGCGGGACGACCGGCATCCTCAACAACAATGCCCTCACCGGGAACAGCGTCGGGCTCTACATGGGCTACGACGACGCGGACGCGTCCACGGTGACGGCCTTCGACAACGATTTCTCGGGCAACCCGGAAGGGGCGGCCGTCAACACCTCCCTCACCAACCGGATGAACGCCTCCGGCAACTGGTGGGGCTCTGCGGACCCGGCGGCGGTGGCGGCCCTTCTCTTCGGCGACATCGACTACACCCCCTGGCTCGCCGCGGGGACCGACATGGGCGGGGACCCCGCCGACGGCTTCCAGGGCGACTTCTCCTCCCTCTGGGTGGATGACGACAGCCCGCAGGCCGGGACGGCGGCGCGGATCGGCGAAGCCCTCGGCATGGTCTCCGGCAGCACCGTGAACCTGGCCGCCGGGACCTACGAGGAGCAGGTCGAGATCACCGAGGATGTGACCATCCAGGGGGTTGGGGCAACCTCCGTGATCCTCTCACCTCCCATCCTGACCCTCTTCTTCGGGACCAACAAGCCGATCGTCTATGTGCACGGCACGGAGAACGCGGTCCTCAAGAACCTGAAGGTGGACGGGGCCGGCCGTGGCAATGCCAACTACCGGTTCTGCGGGGTGGGCTTCAGCAACGCCGGCGGAAGGGTGGAGAGCTGCGAGATCGCAGGCGTGCGCGACACGCCCTTCAGCGGCGCGCAGCACGGTGTCGGCATCTACGCCTACAACGACGACGGAGCTTCACACGCGATCACGGTCCTGGGCTGCTCGATCGTCGACTTCCAGAAGACCGGCATGGCCCTGAACGCATCCGATACGACGCCCGTGACGGTCGACATCGTCGGGAACGCGGTAGTCGGGATCGGCCCCACGGGGGTGACGGCGCAGAACGGGATCCAGACCTGGGGCGACAGGATCTCGGGCAAGATCGCCTTCAACGATGTCTCCGGGATCGCCTACACCGGGGCGGGCTGGGTCGCCACCAGCGTGCTCGTCTACTACGCCGATATGCTGGTGGACAACAACACGATCACCGGCGGGCACACCTGCGTCTACGGCATCGACGCCGACTGCGACATCACGAACAACACGATCTCCGTGATCAAGAGCAACGCCTACGGCTACGGGATCATCGCCACCGATCCTCCCGGTGCGAAGCCCGCGCCCATCGTCGAGGAAGGGGCGGCGGCCCCCACCGGCGGTGTGCTCGGCCTTGCCGGAGCGGCGGCGCTCCTGGAGATCGATATTTCCGGCAACACCGTGCTGTTCGGCGGCCCCGACAACACAAACACCGCGGGCATCGAGGCGGACGCGGGGTACGGCGCGGATGACCTCGCCGTCACCGCCAACGGCAACATGGTGAGCGGTTTCGACTACGGGATCGTCTTCTACCAGTGCGAGACCGACTGCGACACCGGCGTGTTCACCTCCCTCACCGCCAACCAGAACAACCTGGCCGGCAACACCGGCTATGGGCTCTACACCAACGCCGAGGTCACCGCCGACGCCACCTGCTGCTGGTGGGGCGACGCGAACGGTCCCGACGCGCCGCCGGTCTACTCCAACCCCGGTGCGGCCGTGCTCTACGGCGATGCGATCTTCTCGCCCTGGCTCGTCGCCCCCGACGGCGCCTGCGAGGGTACGAACACGGTGGTCGTCGACGCGTCCGACCTGGAGTGCATCGACCCGGGGAATCCCTGCGCTACCCTGCCCGTGAACTTCCTCCGCTCCGACGCCACGCCGTTGCGTGCCGTGTCGGTGGTGGTCGAGCTCAGCCCGGAGCTGGAGCTCTGCGGCGCGGGCTTCGAGCCCGGCTCCCTCTTCACGGGCTACGGCATGATGGCGCCGTACTTCTATGTCACCGACAACGGGGACGGCTCCTATACAGTGGATTACTCGATCCTGGGAGAGCCCTGCGGCCCGACCACGGGCGGGGAGCTGTTCAGGATCTCGGTGGCGGCGAGCGATCTGGCGTCCCCCGAGGATCTCGGGACGATCACGATCGTCTCCGTCGACGCGCGGGACTGCGAGAACCCGTTCGGGAGCATCCCCGCGATGCCGGGGGCTCCGGCCTCCGTCCCGATCGACACCGCGGACCCCGTGGCGATCGTGGACCTGGCCGCGTCGCAGCTCAAGACCGGCAACGACGCGGACGGCACGACGAAGATCGTGCTGAACTGGTCTCCGGTGGAGGAGGGGGCGACGGTCGAGATCTTCCGCAAGGGGTTCGGCCAGTACCCCGAGTACGACGATCTGGGCGGGGCGGCGCCGAGCGCGCCCGCCGACCCGGCAGCCGCGCTCCTCGAGGGCTGGGTGTCGGCCGGCGTGCAGGTTCCGCCCTACGGGGACGAGACCGGCGCCGAGCGGGACTACTGGTACTATGTGGCGTTCGTCACCGACGCCTGCGGTAATGTCTCTGCGGTGTCGAACCGCACCGCGGGGACGCTCAACTACCACCTGGGCGATGTGATGCCCTCGGCGGCGACGCCTCCCTTCGGCGACAATCAGGTCGAGTTCCTGGATGTGTCGTTCCTGGGCGGCCACTACGGGGTGACCGAGGGGAACGCTCTCTACGAGAACATCCTGGATGTCGGTCCCACCACGGACAACAGCACCAACGGCCGCCCGACGACGGACAACAGGATCCAGTTCGAGGATCTCATGATGTTCGCGATCAACTACGGCGCCGTCTCGAAGCCGGCCGCCCTCCTTCCCGCGGCGGCGAGCAACGCGCTGGCGCTGGAGATCGCGGGCAGCGTCGATGAGCTGCGGGCGGTGCTGACCCTGGCCTCGGACGGCACTCTGCAGGGCGTGAGCGTGCCGCTCACCTGGAACGCGGAAGCGGTGGAGCCGGTGGCGTTCACCGCCGGCGCTTGGACCGTCCGGCAACCCGGCCGCACCCTGGTGCTCTCGCCGGAGCCGGGCGTCGTGGACGCCGCCGTGTTCGGCGCGACCTTCTGCGGCGAAGGGGAACTGGCCACGGTGGTGTTCCGCGTGAAGGGCCCCGGCGATCCGGGCATCGCGCTGGGCAAGGTGACGGCGCGCGACGGCGAGAACCACCCGATCACGCTGGGCACCCGGACCGAGTGGCGCGACGGCCCGGCGACGCCGGTGGCGACCCGGCTTCTGCCGAGCGCTCCCAACCCGTTCCTCGGCGCGACGCAGATCCGCTTCACCCTGGCGGAACCCGCAGGGGCCGTCCTGCGCGTGTATGCGCCGGACGGACGCCTGGTGCGCACGCTCCTCGACGCACAGCTCCCCGCGGGTGAGAAGACCCTGACCTGGGACGGCAGGGACGATCAGGGCCGCTATGTGGCCGCCGGAACCTATATCGTCCGGTTGCAGGCGGCGGACCTGACCCAGTCCCAGCGCATCATGAGACTGAGGTAGCGGTATCCTGGCGCCCTCCGGGGCGCTTGAACCCGGCCGGGGGCCGCGCCGAGCGCGGCTCCCGGCCTTCCAAGGAAGCGCACCATGCGCCCGATGCGCGCGAAGAGGAGGCCGGCCGTGAACCGAAGCCCCGCAGCGCGGGCTCGCTCCGTCGCGTGGGCTCTCTCGTCCGCGCTCGCGATCCTGCTCACGCAGCCTCTCCCGGCGTCCGCTGCGGAGATCAGCTTCTCGTGCAACGCCTACGGCTGCGTCTTTGCCGGGGCCGAGACGCTCTTGGTGGCGGTGGAGATCGACGCGACCGACGACCTACGCGGGGTGTCTCTTTTCCTCGAGTTCGATCCGGGCATCGTTCGCCTCGTCTCGGTGGAGCCGGGGAGCCTGGTCGCGGGGTCGGCCTGCTCCTGGTTCTTCTACCGTCTCGACAGGACCGTGGGAGGGAATCGGATCGACGCGGACCTGGCCGGATTGGGCTGCTCGGTGGACGGCCCGGGACCGGTGGTCCTGTTGCGGTTCACGGGGAAGAATCCGGGGCAGAGCCCTCTCCTGTGCACAGACCTGATCCTGCGTGATTCCTTGAACCGCACGATTCCAGGCGATTGCATCGACGGACTTCTGATCTACGATGTCGGAGTTCCCATACGGCCTGCAACCTGGAGCCTGCTCAAGGCCCGCTACCAGGACTGACGGAGGCGGCTTCCATGAGATCGACCTGCGGCTTCGGTGCGGTTCTGCTGGGGATCCTCTTCCTCAGCGCGCCGGCGCCGGTCTGGGCTATCGATGTCCAGTTCGATCCCGAGATCCGCGCGGTGGAGCTGGGAGAGATCTTCGACTACGACATCTTCGTGCCGGCCTCGCCCGACACCTTCAACGCTTTCGAGCTGACGATCCTCTACGAGCCGGCGACGCTCGGCCTGCTTGAGAGATCCCCGATCTCCCTCCAGGTGGGACCCCTCATGTCGGCGGCCTGCCCCACCGGATTCCATCTGTTCAGCGCGGTGGACGACACGATCCGCATCACCTACAGCCTGCTCTGCGCGGGCGTACGGGTGTCCGGCCCCGGGGTCATCTACCGGCTCCGGTTCCAGGCCCCCTCGGTGGCCGCCATCAGCGATGTCCGGATTCTCGGGGCGCGCTTCGCGGATACTGGCATTCCCATTGTTCCCGTCACGACCCACGACGGACATGTCCAGGCGGGAGATGCCTGGATTCCGGTGGAGCCGGTGACCTGGGGACTGCTCAAGGCCCGCTATCGGGAGTGAAGGCACCGGCGGCGGCGCCGACCCGCCGAGATTCTCGCTTGACGCGACCCTCCGAGTGGTTATGCTCCGGCCGGACCCAAGGAGGGCATCGCCGTGTCTGCTCGCGAGAGTTGGGGCTCACGCGTCGGTCTCGTTCTCGCCATGGCGGGGAACGCGGTCGGCCTCGGCAACTTCCTGAGATTCCCGGCCCAGGCCGCGCAGAACGGCGGCGGGGCCTTCCTGATCCCCTATCTGATCAGCTTCGTGTTGCTGGGCATCCCGCTCCTGTGGGTCGAGTGGGCCATCGGGCGCCACGGCGGCCAGTACGGGCACCATTCCACTCCGGGCATGTTCCACCGTCTGGGCCGCGCCCGCTGGCTCAAGTATGTAGGCGTTTTCGGCCTCTTCACCAACCTCGGCATTGCCGCGTACTACTGTTACATCGAGTCCTGGACCCTGGCCTATGTCTGGCATTCGATCAGCGGCACCTTCCGCGATGTGGCGCCCACGGAGTTCTTCCCGCGCTACCTGGGCCAGCATGAGAATTCCGTCTTCGCACTGCCGGGAGAGGCCACCTTCTTCTTCGTCCTCACCCTCGCGCTGAACCTCTTTATCCTCTCCCGTGGGGTCGCCAAGGGGATCGAGACGGCGGCCAAGATCGGCATGCCGCTCCTCGTCCTCTTCGCGATCATCCTGGCTGTGCGCGGGCTCACGATAGGCACCGACGCGCCGGGAGTGGTGGAGAGCCCGCTGGTCGGCCTAAACTTCATCTGGGAGCCCCAGGTGTCGGGGTTGCTGAGCCCCAAGACCTGGCTCGCCGCCGCCGGACAGATCTTCTTCACCCTCTCGTTGGGCATGGGCTCCATCCACTGTTACGCATCCTATGTGCGCAAGCGGGGCGACATCGCCCTCAACGCGGCCTCGGCGGGGTGGGTGAACGAATTCGTGGAAGTCGTTCTCGGGAGCTCCGTGGTGATCCCCATCGCCACCGCGTACCTGGGCCTCGCGGCGGTGCAGGCGGCAACCTCGGGAGGCAGCGGGTTCGGTCTGGGCTTCCTGACCCTTCCGACGCTCTTCAACAACTGGGGCTGGTTTGCCCCCGTGGCGGGGATGCTCTGGTTCGGGCTCCTCTTCTTCGCCGGGATCACCTCGTCGCTGGCCATGGGCCAGCCGATCGTGGCCTTCTTCGAGGACGAGTACGGCTGGAAGCGGAACCGCTCCACCATCCTCTTCGGGGCGTGGACCTTCCTGCTCGGCTTCGTCTGCGTGTGGCTCTACCCGGGCGGTTCCTTCGACGAGTTCGATTTCTGGACGGGGACCTTCTCCCTGGTGGCCTTCGCGCTGCTGGAGTCGTTCATCTTCGCCCATGTCTTCGGCATGAAGAACGGCTGGGAGGAGATCAACCGGGGCGGGGACATCAAGGTCCCCTACATCTTCCGCTATGTGATCCAGTATGTGACGCCGGCCTTCATCCTGGTGATCTTCACGGGAGCGCTGGTCCAGCCGGAGGGCGGGGACTGGGGTGGTGCCGTCCGGGGACTTTTCTCCGGCCGGGGGTGGCCCTTCGCGCCGGACAGCGTGATCGGAAAGGTCCTGCATGTGGGCGTGACGGACTACGCCTGGTTCCGGGACGGCTATCCCACCCACGAGTTCGTTCAGGACATGACCCGCCTGCTCCTCGTCGGGGTGTTCGCGTTCTGGGCGATCCTGGTCTGGAACGCGTGGCGGCGCAAGAAAGGGGGCGACCAATGACCCGGGCCGCCGTGATCATGCTGCTCTGCACCTGGAGCGTGGTCCTGTTCTTCGCGGGACGCCTCTTCTGGAAGGTGCTCAAGACGCCCCAGAAGATGGACTCGGAGGACTAGACGCCGCCCGCCGGTCGGCCCCGGGGCGCTTGCGGCGCGGCCGCCTGCAGCGCGATCGCCCGGGCGGCGGGCTCCCCCACGCCTACAAGTTCCCCCGGGCCTCGTCCATCCCGCGCACCCAATCGTCCTCCCAGTTGATCTCGATCACCGAGTAGGGATAGGGGTCGCCCTCGATCTTCTCGATGCTGATCGCGCTGCGCGCCTGGAGGTCCTCGACGAGTCTCTTGCGCCCCCGGTTGTCGAGGTACGGGAACCGGTCGTTGAGCATGCGCAGGAACGGAGTGAGCCACACCTTGCGCTCGCCGTACTGGTAGTAGGCGGCCAGAAGCTCCTCCATGCACCGCTTCAGATCCTCTTCCGTGGCCGGGGGCGTATCGGGGAGGGTCTCCATCACCAGCTCCGGCCGCGGCGGACGCGGCTCCCGCTCCTCCGCCTGGTGGTAGCTCTCGTAGGTCCGCCGCTCGCCGCTCCCGTTGCCTTGGTCCACCTCGGGAAGCAGGTATTCCGCAGCCAGGAAATTCTCCTCGCCCACCACGGGCTTGAGGCTGCTGCTCGCCGAGCCCTTGAAGGCCACCAGGACGACCCGCTTCAGGTGCTCGCGCAGGCGCCGCACCACCGGCAGAAGGTCGCGGTCCCCGCCCACGATCACGAACAGCTCGATCTCTGGGCGCGTGTGCAGCATCTCGACCGCGTCGATCGCCAGCAGGACATCGGCGGAGCCCTTCCCCTTGGTGGACAGAGCGAACCTGGGCTCGTAGGCCAGCAGCTGGAGCTGGGCCTGGGCGTCTCCGCCCAGCCGGTCGAAGTCCGCGTAGGAGCGGCCGACGACCATCAATCCGTTGAACTTGTCCCGCACCCGGTCCCGCAGGTTCGAGAGCAGCTCGATCGCGTCGTCGAGCGCCCCCTCGTCCACGGTCGATTCATCGATGGGCTCGGGGTCCTCGGGATCATGGGCCAGGGCTTGATAGATGTTCTCGAAATCCACCAGGACCGCCGCGTGACGCACGCGCGCGTGGCGCGACATGCGGCCCCGGCGGCCCGACCGGTCTCCAACGGATTCTCTCAGCATTTTATTTCTCCTGCGGTTGGTGTTGTGCCGTGTTGGGATTGTTGGCAATGTCTGCAGGTTCAACCTGAGGCAGCGCGGCCAGGATGGCGTCGACCACTTCCTCGATGGTCTTTCCCGAAGTCT
>CAZWKH010000033.1:0-12900 GCA_964633885.1 uncultured bacterium
TCCCGGGCTCCTGGTTCAGGAAGTCGTTGCTCGGGAAGCCCAGCACGGTGAAGCCCCTGGGGGAAAGCTCGCGGTGCAGGGCCTCGAGACCCTCGTACTGCGGCGTGAGGCCGCACTTGCTGGCCACATTGACCGCGAGCACCACCCTGCCGCGCCAGGCCCCGAGATCGACGGGTTCTCCTTCGAGAGTCAGGGTCTGCAGGTCGAAGAAGCCGGTCGCGGCGCCGCCCGGGAGGGCGGATTCCGCCACCGCCTCCGCTCTCCGGGAAGCATCCCGTGCGCCGCAGGCGTGGAGCGCACCGGCCGTGATCAGGAGCGGGACGAGAGCCGGGAGGATCCGACGGAGGGAGAACATGGAGCCACCTCGCAGTCACCGGTAGTCCGATCGGATGCGTCGCCCGGATGCTACCATGCCGCTGCGCCGGGACCGGCTCGAAATCCGTCATGAATGCGGGGGTGCACATGCGACATGGATGGTTGCCTCTTCTTCTCCTGGCCGGAGCAGTCGGCTTGGTCGGGCCGGCAGGCGCGGGGGAGCCCATCCCCACCCGCTACCCCGCGCCGCCGCGGATCGTCGCCATCGGGGATCTTCATGGGGATCTGGACGCCTGCCGGCGCGCCCTGCGGCTCGCCGGCGCCATCGATGAGCAGGATGGCTGGATTGGAGGCGATCTGGTCGTGGTCCAGACCGGCGATCAACTCGATCGCGGGGACCAGGAGCAGGCCATCCTCGATCTCCTCGCACGGTTGACCCTGGAGGCGGCGGCCGTCGGGGGAGCCGTCCATGTCCTCAACGGCAACCACGAGCTCATGAATGTGGCCCTGGATCTGCGCTATGCGACTCCCGGCGGCTTCGAGGACTTCCGGGACGCCGGTGTCGTCGTGGATCCCGCCGACTCCTTGCTTCTCCGCTTCGACGAGTCCCAGAGGCCCCGCGCCGCCGCGTTCCGGCCCGGGGGGGCTTACGCCCGGCTGCTGGGCGCCCGGAACACGGTGACCATCCTCGGCGACAATGTCTTCGTCCATGCCGGTGTCCTGCCGGAGCATGTGGACAAGGGGCTGGAGGCGGTGAACGCCGAGATCCGGGCCTGGATGCTCGGAGAAGGTCCCAATCCGCTCTGGGCCCACAAGGGATGCTGCAGTCCCGTATGGGCTCGCCTCTACTCGGTGGATGTGAACGACCAGGCCTGCGACTCGTTGAGCGCCGTTCTCACCCGGCTGTCCGCCAAGCGGATGGTCGTCGGCCATTCGATCCAGAAGGATGGAATCGCGACCTACTGCGACGGGAAGGTGTGGTGCATCGATGTCGGGATGGCGGCCGTCTATGGCGGCGCGCTCCAGGTCCTGCAGATCGAAGGGGACTCGGTCGCGGTGCTGTCCGAGAAGTAGATCCTCGGAGAAGGCCGGGAACCACGCCCTCTCGTCCGGGCGGCATGGGCAGAGGAATCTTGCCCCGGCCCGGGCGATAAGTGATAGGATCACAAGCACTTGAACATGTCGTGCAGAAGCGGCCCGCGGGCCGCGATTCACTCGCCCTCGACGCCAGGGAGCACCGAATGCCTCACACCAGGATGATCGTCACCGCCGTCTTTGCCCTCTTCCTCGCGTTGCCGGCAGGACCCGCGCTCGGCCAATGCATGCTGGCCAATCCGAGCTTCGAGCTGCCGGGATCCCTGGGCGCCGTCTTCGGGGGTTGGAATCAATTCGGCCCGGTGGGCTCCTCTCCGAATGCGACCCATGGCGCCGTCGCGGCCCGCGTCTCGGGGCCCAACCTGGGCGGATGGGATGTCGCCGGCTACTGGCAAAGCCTGGATGCGGTCCCCGGCCTGCGCTGGTCCGCCTCCGTGCGGGGGTGGCATGGGGCATCGAGGCCCCTGACCGGGGACTCCCGCGCCATCCTGAACATCGAGTGGCGCGACGGCGGCGGAAACCTGATCTCCTACGAATCCCACACCGTGGCCGACGCCTCCACGCCGGTGGATGTGGTTCAGGAATTCACGGTGGAGAGCCAGCCCGCGCCCACCGGGACCGTGGCCGTCCGGCTCCTGCTCGGCGTGCTCCAGTCGCCGATCGATCCCACGCCGGATGTCTACTACGACCAGGCGACCTTCGTGAGCCTGGGGACTCCCTCCCTGGACGATCTGCAGTGGTCGGACTTCCCGGGAGGCCGGGTGGTGGACTTCGCCGGCCGTAGCTGGCGCGTGAAGGGCCCCGGCTACTATGGCCCAGGCCCGAGCCTCTTCTGCGACGCGTCGAGCTGCGTCTGGGTGGACCTGGAAGGACGGCTCCACCTGACGGTGCAGAAGATCGGCGGTTCGTGGTACAGCAGCGAGGTCGCGCTGACGGCGCCGCTGGGCTACGGCGACTACATCTTCAGCACTCTCGGGCGGCTGGACATGCTCGATCCCCACATCGTGTTCGGGCTCTTCCTGTGGGAGTACGGTCCCTGCTACGACCCCGCCTATACCTGGTGGAATCCCTACAACGAGATCGACATCGAGTTCAGCCGCTGGGGAAATGTCAGCCAGGATCCGGCCCAGTTCGTCGCCCAGCCCTATGACTATCCCGGCAATCTGGTGCGCTTCCCCGTGAGTTTCACCGAGGGGGAATTGACCAGCCACGCCTTCCGCTGGTTGCACGACCGCGTCGAGTTCCGGAGCTGGCGGGGTGGCCCCGCGGAAGAGTCCCCGGCCACTCTGATCCACTCCTGGACCTACGCCGGGCCGCACATCCCGCGTCCGGACCAGCCGCGGGTCCACCTCAACCTCTGGCAGTTCAACGGTCCCCCGGCGGTGAATCAGGAAGTGGTGCTCGACGGGTTCGTCTTCGTGCCCGAAGGCGGATCGGTCGGACTGCCCCCCGGCGAGCCGCCGGCGGATGCCAGGCCCCTCATGCGCGCGGCGAGCCCCAACCCCTTCCGCTCCACCACGCGGATCGGATTCACCATGGAGAGGGCCGGGCACGCGGCCCTGGCCGTGTGCGACATGAACGGCCGCCTGGTGCGGACGCTCTGGGATGGGGTCCTTCCGGCCGGGGATCGCGAAGTCGTCTGGGATGGGCGCGACGAGGTCGGAAAAGAGGTTGCCTCCGGCGTCTACCTCCTTCGCCTTCGGTCCGGCGCCGTGCTCGAGACCCGGCGCGTCCTGCGGATGCGCTGAGCTCAGAACCCGGCGAGGGAGATCTCCGGGACCCCGACTTCGAGCCGATCGATCATCGCGGTGCGTCCGAAGATCGCCCCGCTGACCTTTGCGTCGAGCGCGTCCCCCTGCACCAGGGCCGCTTCACCCTCGGTGGGGATGACCCGGATCCAGACGGCATCCTGCGTGAGGCGGTAGACGACGGGCACCTGGCAGAAGGTGAAGGCCAGACTTCCGGGTTCCAGGTCGATCGCGCGCGGGGACCCCTTGAGGTCGATGTACCCGAATGTCGCGGACTCGCCGAGGAACTCCGCCTTGCGCAGCAACCGGGGCCGGAAGCTCAGGATCCCGTTCTCGACATGGATGCCCAGCTCGCCGAAACGGGTGAGGATCTCCTCCTTCACCTGTCCGGTCATGCCCGGCTGCTGCGCCCCCGCGTGGGCCGGGGTGTGGGAGTAGGGATCGGTCGGGAACGCTCCGTACTCCGCCGCCGTCTTCTCGAACCCCAGGCCGGAGCGGATCCGGTAGTACGCCTCCCGGAGCGCTTCCCGCACCGGCACCGGCCGGCTTTCCTGCTCCCCGCGCAGCGCGACCTCCTGCACCGCGAGCAGGAGCTTGGTCACCATATGCCAGTAGATGCAGCCCAGTCCCTCGTAGCCGTACATCGTGCCGGACCGCCCGGTGAAGGCATGGTGGTTGAAGACGGTCTCGAAGAGGGCGAGCACCGCCCGGCGATCGCGGGCCACCGCCGCCTGCCACCCGTCTTGCTTTGCGATGCGGTCCAGAGCGTCCTCGACATCGCGACGATTGTGGACATCGCCCGAGAAGCGATACTGGCCCTGCGCGTCCCGTTCGAGGATCGATGTGTCCCCGGCCGCGAGAAGCTCGGTGATGAGCGGTACGGCGCGGACCGCCTCCTCCGGCGCGATGTTCCGCTCCAGGAACTCCGGCAGGGAACGGGCCGGGTAGAGGAGGAAGCTGCGTTGATCCGCCCGGTACAGGCGGCTCCGGAAAAGGGCGTCGACCATCCGTACCGCCTCCGGTGGATCCACGAGACCGGAGCTCAATGCGGCGACCTGCCCCTCCAGCATCTCGTCGAGACGCCCCAGTCCCGCCTCCGTTCCGCCCGGCTCCATCCTGAGGAGGTTGTAGGCGTGGTAGAGCCCGTCCTCGCGGCGGTTGGCCTGGATGGCGCTGTCCACATGGGCGAGGGTATCGCGGCAGAAGGCGGCGACCTCGGCCGCCGCCAGCGGCGACTTGCCCGAGAAGCCCCCTGCGTACACCCGCTCGCGGTAGTCGCCGAAGGCCCGGCCCAGCGCGTCCAGGAACCTCTTGCGGTCGGCGTCGCTCCGCGTGGCGGAGTCCGGGTGGGCCCGGTGCTCGGTGAAGACGGCGTGGAGCCGGTGGAACCAGGCGATCACCTCGGCCGAGACCGGCGCGCTCGCGGTTCCCAGCCGCAGTGAGAGGTCTCTGAGGAACGCCAGATAGCGCCGCAGGTGGCAGAGGGTGACCACCGAGACCCCGTTGCCCACCAGCGCGTTGTTGGCGTCGTTCCATTCGGGGCGCTGGGTGTTCATCCAGATCCCGCCCTCGGGGACAAAGTTGGACAGCTTCGAGAGGGCGGGGACCAGCAGCTTCTCCAGCAGGCAGGCGCGGTAAACGCCTCCGCCGGCGGCGGGCAGCAGCTTCCCGTCGCTGCCGAGCGCCCGCACGCGTTCCTCGATCGCCGCCGCAAGCCCGGTGTCGTAGAGGATGGTGGCGCGGGGGTTCGCGAGGATCGCGTCATAGGGCTTGAGGCGATAGGGGACATCGGCGTAGGCGAAGATCTCGCGGTAGGCCAGGGTTTCCAGCGTCCCTGGCAGGAAACGCTGCATGGCCTCGAGGAATCTCAGGAGGTAGACGATCTGGTGGTCCCCCCAGTAGCCGATGTAGCTCCAGGGGTCCCGGGGATCGACCACCTCCCAATCGATGCCGTCTCGGGAGATCCGGTATGGGTTGAACCCATCCACCGTGGACGCGTTCACGAACTTGGCCGCGATGCCGGGCAGGAATTCCGGGAAGCTCATGCCGAGGGCTTCCCAGTTCTGGAAGATGTCCCGCCAGTTGCCCTCGTAGCGCAGGGCGCGGGTGCCGTCCGGGTTCTTGACCCGGATCGTGAACCGGTTCCAGGGGCGGCTCGGATCCCCGTGGCGCCGTCCGAACCAGAGAGGCAGGTACTCGTAGCTCAGCCGCTCGAGATCGGCATCCTGCGAGCGCTCGGCGATGCGAATGAGCTCGGCGCTCCGGATCTCCTCGGGAAGCGTCCCGAGGAGCGCCTTCTGTCCGGCGGCGACCTTGCGGTTGCGGGTCTCCAGGAAGTCCACGAAATCCGCCAGGGGAAGATCGTAGTCGTGGGTGAAGACGCCCCCCCGCATCGCGTTGAACAGCACATTGGCGAAGTGGTGGTGCGTGGTGGCCGGGTGTCCGGTGAGCTGGAGGCCGTCGGCTCCGGCCACGATCCGGCGGAGGCTTTCCTCGCTCTCCCGCAGACTGCTGCGGACGGCGCGGTCGAGGGCGTCGTCCCTCTGGAGGCGGGTGCGCAGGCCGGCAAGCTGCGCGTGGCTGCGGCCGACATCGGCGACGAGGTGCCAGTCCGTCCGCCCGCCGGAGGCCAGGTCCAGGGTGGAAGCCACCAGGTAGTTCCCCCGCCGTCCGGTCAGGGTGGTCTCCGAGGGCACCGCCTTGCCGGAGCGAAAGGCCGCGATCGCCTCCGGGGAGAGGGCGACAGTGAAACGGCGCAGGCCGCAACACCAGACGCTGTTGGCCCTCAGGACCTCGGCGGCCTCGGCGCGATCCGTGATCATGGCGGTGATGGAGAAGACGGCCAGCCCCGTCTCCGGATCGCAGTCGGTTCGCTTGTATGCATCGACGAGGGAGCTGGATCGCTGGTAGAGGGCCAGGGGCACGCCCCAGGGAAGGACATTCCGGAGCCCGTCCAGCAGGTCGACGGAGACGGCGCCGCTGCCGCGATTCTCGATGGTCGCGGTGCGCACCCAGCCGAACGGGTCGCAGCCCGCCCAGCGGTAGCGGAAGACGAGGTCGAGTTCCTCGTTTACTTCCTCGAAGACGAGCCGGTTGCCGGTGGCGTTCTTGTAGAGGTTGCGCTCGATCCCGGCGTCCCCGCCGCGGTGCGCGGCGAAAGGCTCCCAGAGAGTCGAGGGACCGCCCCCGCGGCGGACCCGCAGGAGCGTGACCGGTCCCGAGTGGTGATGCGCGTCGTGGAGCTTGTCGACGGTCTCATAGGGGAAGAGGCTGCCCTCGGCGTCGACCCTCCCGGCGGTCAGCCCGCCGCCGGAGGCGACGAACATCCAGAGATCGGCGTCGCTGGCCAGGCTCATCAGGAAGGGAGGCATGCGGTCGTACCCTGCGATGCGGTAGTACTCGCCGCCCTCGAACGGCAGGAACCCCTCGCCGTCTCTCCCGATGCGCCCCGATGTGCGGGATGCGGCGGGCCGCTGCACGGCGAGGCCGGTTTCGGGAGATGGGTAGGGGGATTCAGGACGCGACATCGATTTACCTTCCCGCCGACATGGCCGTCTTGGCGGTCCGATCGGCCCGGAAGAGTCCCCAGTGCTTCTCGACCTCGTCCGGATGCGCTCCACCCTTCCAGTTCTCGTCGAACGCCTCGAAGAAGAAGGTCGTGACCCGCTCGGCCTCGATCCAGTCGCTCAGCTCCCGGTGGAAGCGCGCCTGCTCCTCCTCGCCCACGACGCCCTTGATCAGCCGCGCCTGTTCCCCTTCGGAGTGTCTCCTGGTGGCCCATCCGGTCTCGCCGAGGACCAGCACGGCTCCGGGGTGCGCGGCGCGGACTCCCTCCAGCGCGTTTCGCGTCCATGCCGGGGCGTCCGCGAGCTGGATCCCATTCCACAGGGGATGGGCGTGGACGACGATGAAGTCGATCTCGGCCGCCACGGCGCGGCTCTCCGCGGCGCTCCAGTAGCTGAAGTCGTCGGCGGTGGTGACCGGGGCCTTGGTGCGCGCGCGCATCTCGCGCAGGCAGGCGATCAGGTGATCGGGGGAAACCCGGTGGTCGGACCAGGAGACCTGGGTCTCGTTCCCGACGCACAGCGCGGTCACGATCTCCGGGTAGGCTGCAGCGAGCCGCACGGCGGCCTCCATCTCGACCCGGTTCGCCGGCCCGACATCGGGCTGCGCCGCGCCCCCTCCAGCCGGCGGTTCTTCGACCGGCTCCGGCGCGATCCAGACCCCGAGCATGACCTTCAGGTCGAGGTGTTCTTCACGGATGAGCTCCAGGAGCGTCTCGGAAGGGCCGGTGGCTCCGTAGAGACGGATGAGGCTCCAATGCGCGGACAGGATGCGGAGGTCTTCCCGAAGCTCCTCCCTCGACGGTTGGGGGCCACCGGGATGCTGCCCGTCGCGGAAGGGACCGTAGGCGACGGCGTTGCCGATCCAGCGATCGTCGATCGTCGTGCGGAACTCCCTCATCGTGAAGGGCTCCTCCCTGGAAGGCGCGGACCCGCCCCCGCCGCCCCCGACGAAGGGGGGGCGGGGGCCGGCCGCGTGGATGCCGGAGAGAGCCAGGACGGCGATGAGCAGCGCCCGCATCAACGGGCCAGCAGCATGCTCCGGGACACCTGACCGGCGGAGGTCTTGAGCGCGTACCGGTAGATGCCCGCGGCCGCCGCGGCGCCGGTCGAGGTTCTTCCGTTCCAGACCGTCTCATGCGGGCCGGCTTCGAGTTGCCCGCTGAACAGCTGCGCCACCAGCCGTCCCGCGACATCGTAGACGCCTATCTCCACCACATCCGTTCGTTCGAGGTCGAATCGGATCCTCGTGGACGCGGTGAAGGGGTTTGGGGCGTTCTGGAGCAGCCGGAAAGCAGGCTGCCGCCGGTCCTCGGCGACCCCCGTGGGATCCAGCTCCTCGAAGGAGACATCGTCCACCCAGGCCGCCCCTCCCTGCAGGGTGGGGGAAATGAACAGGACGAAGGCGTCCACGCTCGCCGTGCCCACCGGGGCGTTGGCCGCGAGGAAGGAGTGCCGGGTCCAGGTGCCCAGGGGCGCGGTGTTGTCCAGGAGCACCTGGTCCGCAAATCCGATCTCGGCGCCCGCGGCGTCGCGGAACACGATCCGGCCCAGCAGATAGTTGTCGTTCGTCCCCGTGATGGGGTTCTCCTGGCACGAGGTCATCGCGTAGGCGGAGAGCTTCCACGCCGATCCGGGGGCGGCCGCGAAGTTCTGGTACATGCCGGAGGGGGAGTCCGGGGTGAAGGTGGAGAACATCTTGGCGCTGCCGGGCGGGGTCCGCACCGCGAACACCCGGCTGTCGGTGTAGACATTGCCGAAGGTCGACCACCCGGTCAGCCCGGAGGTGAAGCTCGGATTGGCCAGCAGATTGGGCTCGGAAGCAGGAGAGGTCTCGATGAACGAGACATCGTCCACGAAGGCCGAGCCGGTATCGCAGGCGGGCTGCAGGAACAGAAACAGGGCTTCCACGCGCAGCGCGCCCGTGGGGCAGGGCGCGGAAACCGTGAACGCGTTCCACTGGTCCAGGACCGTGGTGCCGTCGGCGATGATGAGCTCGTTGGATGCGATCTCGGCACCTCCCGAGGCGGCGTTGAAGAACACGATCTTGGCGATGAGCCGGTTCCCGGCGCAGATGTCGGTGCCGGGGATGGGATCGCCGCTGGACACGAAACAGTACCCGCTCAGCTCATAGGTCTTGCCCACGGTGGGCACGAAGGCCTGTCCGTAGCCGCCGACCGTGAACTGGGGGGCGTCCGGGCAGCCGGTGAACTCGCCGTAGATCTTCGATGCGGCCACGCCCGTCCGGATGATGTTGTCCGTCGTCGGCAGGGAGAGCTGCACGCCGCCGCCGAAGGTGAACCAGCCGTTGTAAGAGCCGCCGCCGTCCTCGAACCCCGGGTTGGCCAGGAGATTGGTCTGGGCCTGGGACGCGGAGGGAACGGCCGTGACGGCGAAGAGGCAGAGGATGAACAGGATTCCGGGGAGAGGGCGCTTCATCTATACCCTCCTTTCGGGAGACGGGGCGAACCGAGGCCGCCCCGATGTGTCGGGGGCGGCGGGGGCGCGGGCCCGATCGGCCGCGCCCCCGCCGGTCCGAATGCGGATCGATCAGCGGGCGTAGAGAGACTTGACCTGGCCCCAGGTGCTCTTGTCGGTGGAAACGGCCGTCACATTGACGAACTCGACATCGTCGATGTGGGCCGCGCCGCCGTCCCAAAGGGGCTGCAGGTAAAGAATCAAGGCCTGGACCTTGGCCGTGCCGACGGGGGCGGTGCCCACGATGGGGGCCGCCGGGTGCCAGACATCGGCAGCGAAACTGCCGTCGAGGATGATCGAGTCGATGCCGCCGATCTCCGTGCCGCCACCGTTGAAGAAGGCAACCTTCTGGACGACCCAGTTGCCGCCGGCGGCCTGGCTGCCGATCATGGGGTCCCCGCTCCAGAACCGGGCGTTGGACGAGATGCGCCACTGGTCACCGGCCGAGCAGGGGAATTCCTGGAAGATGCCGCTCACATTGAAGCTGCCCCACCAGTTCCCGAACATCGAGACGAGACCGTTGCCGGTCAGCGGCACGAATTGCGGGGGGTTGGAGACCTCGGGGTAGACATTGGCGAAGGCGGTCCATCCGGTCAGGCCGGACTCGAAACTCGGATTCACCAGGACATTCTGGGCGGATGCGCTGGTGCTCATTCCGACCAGGGCGAACAGGAGCATGGCGGTGCAGGAAACACGGAGTAGCCAGCTCTTCAGCAGCATTCAGAGCCTCCCTTGCTGTGAGAAGGTCGAGGTCGCAGAAGCAGGATGCGTGGTCTTCACCAGGAATCCGGGCTGTCACCGGCACCCGCGCGGGATGCGGCCCGAGCGGTCCACCCTTGACAAACCTGGGTCAAGGATACACTATGTTCGGTGTTCAAACAAAGTCTTTCTTTTGCCCTTGGGGGGCCCCGTTGGAAGCTCATTCCGGACCGGTCGGACAGCCTCTCCTCGAGGTTCGGGGCCTGTGCAAGGCGTTCCGATCCGGCGGCATCCTGCCCCGGGGTCGCCGGGTGGTGGCCGTTGAGGATGTCGCCTTCCGGATCGGCCGCGGGGAAGCGGTGGCCCTGGTAGGGGAGTCCGGGAGCGGCAAGAGCACCATCGCCCGCCTGGTGCTGCGGCTGGAGACCCCGGACCGGGGGGAACTCCTCCTCGATGGCCGGGATGTCCTGGCCAGCGAGCGCCGGAGAGCCTCGCTGGCATACCGGGCCAGGGTCCAGATGGTGTTCCAGGACCCCTTCGGGTCCCTGAACCCCAGCCACGATGTCGCCCACCACCTGGTGAGACCCCTCCTGCGTCACGGTCGGGCCCCTTCGCGGGAAGTCCGGGCGCGCGCGATGGAACTGCTCCGCGTGGTGGGCCTCGATCCGCCGGAGGACTTCATCGACCGCCACCCCTACGAGCTCTCGGGGGGGCAGCGGCAGCGGGTGGCCATCGCTCGCGCTCTGGCCGTCGAACCGGATCTGCTCGTCGCCGACGAGCCCACCTCGATGCTGGATGTCTCCATCCGCATGGGCGTGCTGAACCTCCTGGCCGGGCTGAAGAGGGATCGCGGTCTCGCCATCCTCCTGATCACCCATGACCTGGCCTCGGCCCGCTATCTCGCGGACCGCATCCTCGTGCTCTTCCACGGGCGCGTGGTGGAGGACGGATCGAGCGAGGCGGTGGTGGGCTCGCCCGCCCATCCCTACACACGGGCATTGCTGGGGGCGATCGCCGACGCCTCGGGGGCCCCAATGGAGAGCCCCGCAGGCGCGGGGGAGAAGCCCGCCCCGGGAAGCAGGGCCCTGGTGCCGGGGGATCCTTCGAGTCGGGAGGAGGCAGCCGGCGGATGCCCCTTTGCTCCCCGCTGCCCGGACGCGATGGAACTCTGCCGGATCGAGGATCCGGCGCCGCGGGCCGGCGAAGGGCGAGTCCTGCGCTGCCACCTCTATCCGCCGGCCGGGCCGGCGACCGGGAGCTGAGACCAGGTGACGACCCGCTCCTTTCCCGATGGGTTTCTCTGGGGCGCCGCGACCTCGGCGCAGCAGATCGAGGGGGCGATTCACGAGGACGGCAGGGGCGAATCGATCTGGGATCGATTCGCGGCCGCTCCCGGACGGATCGCGGATGGGTCCGACGCGGCGGTTGCCTGCGACCACTATCACCGCTGGCGCGAGGATGTCGGGCTCCTGCGCTGGCTGGGGGTGGGAGCCTATCGCTTCTCGATCTCCTGGCCGCGCATCCTGCCCTCGGGGCGCGGCGGTGTGAACGCTTCCGGCCTCGATTTCTACGAAGCCCTGGTGGACGCCCTGCTCGAAGCGGGGATCCGTCCCTTCCTCACCCTGTACCACTGGGACCTCCCGCAGGCGCTGCAGGATCGCGGAGGGTGGGCGTCACGGGACACAGCCTCCCTCTTCGCGGAGTATGCGGCGGTGGTCGCCGCGCGCCTGGGCGACCGCGTCGGGCATTGGGTCACCCACAACGAGCCCTGGTGCATCAGCACCCTCGGGCATGAGGTGGGGGAGCATGCCCCCGGCCATCGGGACCCGGCCGAGTCCCTGGCCGTAGCCCATCATCTCCTGCTGTCCCATGGTTGGGCGGTGGAGTCGATCCGCGCCCAGGCCCCCGGAGCGGAGGTCGGCATCGTCCTGAACCTCGTGCCCGTGCATCCCGTCTCGTCCGCCGCGGCCGATGTGGACGCCGCGCGGCGGCTCGACGGCTCCTTCAACCGCTGGTACCTCGATCCGCTTTTCCGCGGACAGTACCCGCCGGACGCGATCGAAGACCGCATCCGGCGGGGGCACCTGGTCGGCCCCGGCCTCCCCTTCCTGCGCGCCGGGGACCTGCGGGTCGCGTCGGCGCCGATCGACTTCCTGGGTGTGAACTACTACTCCCGGATCGTGGTGCGCGCCGACGAGGCCGGGGAGCCGGTCCCGGTGACGACGGTGCCGGAGCGCGAGCTCACCGACATGGGCTGGGAGGTGTATCCGTCCGGCCTGCGCGACCTGCTGGTGCGGATCGGTTGCGAGTACCGGCCTTCCCGGATCTACATCACCGAGAACGGCGCCGCCTACACCGATCCTCCCGGAGCCGACGGACAGGTTTCCGACGACCGGCGGATCGAGTACCTTCGCGGGCATCTGGCCGCGGCGCACCGGGCCCTGCAGGAAGGCGTCCCCCTCGCCGGCTACTTCGTCTGGTCGCTCCTCGACAACTTCGAGTGGGGCCATGGGTACGCCAAGCGGTTCGGACTCTACGGGGTGGACGGGGCCACCCGGCGACGGTTCCCCAGGGACAGTGCGTTCTGGTACCGCGAGGTCGCGGCCGCGAACGCGATCGAAGACGGCGCGCCGCGATCCGCGGCAAGGAGGCTCCCGTGAGCGTGATGCGAGACTTGCAGCAGCGACCCGGTCTGCGCCTGACGATTCTCCTGCTGGCCGGCATGGCCGGGTTGGGGGCCGGGAAGGCCGCCGCCCAGAGCGAATCCGGGACGGCCCTTTCCACCGTCAGGGTCGTCTCGGATGCCGGGGGGGCGCGGCTCCAGGTGGACGGCCGCGACTTCATGGTCTACGGAATGAACTGGGACTATGTCCCCATCGGGGAGAACTATCTCTACAGCCTGTGGCAACAGCCGGACCATGTCATCGAAGCCGCACTCGCCCGCGAGATGCTGCTACTGATGAACATGGGCGTAAACGCCATCCGCCAGTATGTTGACGTTC
>CAZWKH010000034.1:0-12854 GCA_964633885.1 uncultured bacterium
ACCCGCCAATCCCCAAAGCGGAGAAAGTGGCTGTGAACACCAGGATGGCCAGAGAGAGCAGCCGCAGGAAGGTCCCCACCGCGATGGGCGTCGAGCGGCGCCTCCCCACCAGCACCCCCTGGTAGGCGCTGCGCACGGCCACGAGGAACGGGAAGAAGACCCCGATCCGCAGCGCGAGCACCGCGGGTTCGACCAGCTCCTCGCCCACGCCCAGGAGCCGCCGGAAGATGAGGGGCGCGACGGGCGTGAAGACGACGAGGCACTCCAGGGCGGTGAGCGCCAGACCGAGACCGATCGAGAACCGCACCAGGGGTCGGATGGAGCCCGAGCCGGGGTACCAGGCGATGACCGCCTGTTGCAGCGCGAACACGGGGCTCTCCAGCAGGACGCTCAGCGTGAAGGCGATGCCGAAGACCGCCAGGTTCAGCTCCGGGTCCGGCATCCGGGCCAACCCCGCGTTGATGATGGGCGTGGACACCGACATCATGGTGCTGGTGGCGGCCAGGGGAAGGAACAGGCCGAGGATGGCCCGCGTGGTGAGAACGGGGCGCGCGCCCATCGCCGGCGCCTACGGCCCCGGACCGCCCACCAGGCGCAGAAGGACGGTGGCAAGGCCGAAGTAGATGAACAGCCCGGTGACGTCGTTGGACATGGAGACGAAGGGGCCGGTGGCGATGGCGGGATCGACGCGGAGCCGCTGGAAGACGATCGGCAGCACCGAGCCCATGGTGGTGGCCACCAGCACGGCGATCATCATCGCCGCCCCCACCACGCTCCCGTAGAACCAGGTTCCCTTCCAGGCCAGCGCGACCACCCCCACCACGATGCCGCACATGAAGCCCAGCGCAACGCCGACCCGCGCCTCGCGCAGGACGATGCTGACCACATCGCGGGTCTGGATCTGCTGCAGCGCCAGCCGGCGGACCGTGGTGACCGCGGCCTGGGTCCCCGAGTTCCCGCCCATCGCGGTGATGACCGGCACGAAGGCCACCAGAATCAGCACCTCGTGGGTGAGGAGCCCGGTGAAGTGGTTGAGCACCGCTCCGGCGAGGAGCCCGCCGAAGAGGCTCACCACCAGCCAGGGAAGCCGCAGGAGCGCGACGCGGCGCGCGGAGCTCTCATCGAAGTCGAAGTCCACCGTGCCCGCCATCCGGGCCAGGTCCTCCTCGGCTTCCTCGTGCATGACATCCACGACATCGTCCACGGTAATGCGGCCCAGGAGCACGCCGTCTGCGCTGACCACGGGCACCACCACGAGGTCGTAGCGGCGAAAGAGGTTGGCCACCTGCTCCTGGTCCATGTCGGGGGGCACGGTGACCATGTCCATGTTCATGGCCTCGCGGACCGGCGTGGAGGAGTGCTGCAGCACGAGGTCCTTGATCGAGAGGGTTCCCCGCAGGTGGTTCCCGTCGTCGACGACATACACATGGAAGAACGCGCCGACATCCTCGTGCCGCGCCCGGACCACCGCGCGCGCATCGCCCACCGTGCCGGACAGGTCCACGGTGAGGACCTCGGTGGCCATGATGCCGCCGGCGGTGTCCTCGGCGTGGACGAGGAGCGGGCGCATGGCCTCCCGCTCCTCCGGCTCGATGCCCCGCAGGACCTGATCCGCCAGCTCCGGCTCCAGCTCCTGGATGAGGTCCGCGGCGTCGTCCGACTCCATCTCCTCGACGAGGTCCGCCAGCTCGTGGTGCGGGATCTCGGCGATGACGTTTTCGCGCACCGCGCTGGGGAGCTCGGCGAGCACATCGGAGGCCAGCTCCCGCTCGCGCACCAGCGCAAAGAGGTACCGCTGGTCCTCCTCGTCGCGGAGGGTGGCGACGAGGAGCGCGATGTCGGCCGGGTGGAGGTTGAGGAGCACGGCCTGGATGGCGCCGTCCCGGCGTTCTTCGACGAGCGGAAGGAGGTCCTCCCTCACACCCTCGATGAGGGGACGCGGGACGCGCTCCATGGTACCTCCTCCATCGCCCGCCTGGGCGGGCGTGAGCGGCCTGCGGGCCGCGCGGTCGTCGCCTTGTCGAGGGCCCGGCGTGGCGCGAGCCGGGTTAACTTAAGCGTCCCCTGCAAAGTGGTCAAGCATCCGGGCGCCGCGCGGGACGGCCCGTGGGCCCGCAACCGGCAGAAACACGACGCCCCTCCGGCGGAAGGCCGGGGGGGCGTCCGGGAGACGGCTTGGATCCTGGGGCGCCTAGTGCACCTTGGCGGCCGCGGTCGCGTAGTCGAAGTTCTTGCCGAACTCGCCTGTGTGACAGTTCTGACAGATGTCCTCGGGCGGCTGCTTGAGCATCGCGGTGGTGCCGTGGAAGGTCCCCATGCCGTGGCAGCTCTCGCACTGCACATTGCGCATGTCCAGCCTCATGGAGTCCTTCGTCCCCGGGGTCGCCTCGGCGGCGTCCGCGCGATAGCCGGTCGGCTCGCCCCAGCCGGTCACATGGCACTCCACGCAGTCCTTCTGGTTTTCTTTCTTGTCCTTGACGAGGGTGGCCCAGGCTCGGGCATGGGGGGTCTGAGTCCACTTGGCGTAGATGTCGCTGTGGCAGCGCGCGCAGATTTCCGCGCCCACATACTTCTCGGTCCCCTGGTCGATCGCGGCCTTGGCCGCGTTCTTGCGCGCTTCCGACGACTTGCGCGCGTTGAAATCCGTCTCCCACTTGGTGATGGTCTTGTCGAGGGCCGGGTCCTTCACCACCGTCTCGCCGAGGGGCTTCCCCTCGCCGTTGTAGTCCACGACCTTCATGTCGTCGCCGAGGGTCAGCTCCAACGCGCAGAGGTACTGGCCGCGGTTGCCGGGGCGGATCATGAGGGTCTGCCCGACCCGGTCGGGGTTGAACTGGTAGCCCGGGTTATGCCCCACCACGACCACGTCCATGCCCTGCAGTTCGTCCACGATCCGCTTCGCGTCGCCGGGACCCTCGTGCATGAGCACCACGACCAGGTCGCACTGGCTGCGGAGCCCGGGGAGGACCCGCTGAAGCGCGGCCTTCGAGTCCTCGAAGGTGAAGTCGTCCTTGGACTGGAGACCCCGGGTCACATTGAAGTTGTAGTAGGAGCCCCCGGTGGTCCCCGTCACCCCGAACCGCACGCCGCCCCGGTCGATGACCACCGACTCGGGGAGGACGAGCCGGCCGGACTTGTCCTTCAGGTTGGCCGAGACCGCCTTCACCTGGGGCTGGCTCGCCAGGAGAGCCTTGAGGGCGTCGACGCCCTCCATGAGCTCCGCGTCCCCGGGCGTGACGGCGTCGTATTTCATCTCGGCCATCATGTCGAAGATGAACTGGGTCTTGTCCCAGGGGGCGAAGTCCTTGGTGTCGCCCCAGTTCCCCGCGTCCACCAGGATGGTGGGGTTGCCCTTCGCCAGCTCGCTCTTGATCAAGGCCGCCCTCCGGGCGAGCCCGCCTAGCTGCTTCTTGTGTCACCCACAGGGGGAGGTCTCGCCGTTGTTCGAGGCGGTGGAGAGGACGGTCGCGGTCCGCGCCTTGCTCTCGCTCCGAGCCGCCGGGAGGGCCAGAAGAAGGGCGCCGACGACCGCGGACAGGGAGCCGAGCCACAGGAGCTTTCGCCAGAGCATGTACTTGTCTCCTCGAAGCAGGATCGGTGTTCGTGGCTCCGCGCGGGAACAGGGTCCCGGCGGAGACGGGCGAGTATAGCATGGGGCCGGAAGCCCGACGCACAGGCTCACTACCGGCGGGCCGCGGCGGGGATTCCCGGGGGGACAAGGCCGAGGCGGCCGGCGGGCCAGGGCCGGGCCGGGCCCGCGGGGGCTCAGGGAAGCGCGTTGCTCAGGCCCCCGAACCCGCCGTACCCGCGCTGTCCCTGCTCGTACTTGATGTCCGGAAGGCTCTTGACGTTGATCCGGAAGTAGAAGCTGGTCTCGTCCCCCAGCTTGCTGCGGGTGAAGGTCGCCTCCCAGCAGTGGAGGTCGCGATGCAGGCTCAGGGATTCCCCCGCCACCCGGCCGGCGGTCAGGTCCCAGTTGGAGTCGTAGGTGACGGACCAGTTCTTGGTGATCTGCACCCCCGCGTGGTTGTTGACCAGCGTCGTGCTCTCGATCCTGTCCGCCACGCGGGAGCCGCTCACCGAGATGCTGAAGGCCGCGTTCCAGGAAAGGGCCTGGGCGCCCCCCCTCCCCATTCCCGTCTGGTCCAGCGCGCCCTCCCCGAGATCCCCGCCGAGCCGGTTGTACGCGTTCGCGCCCGCATCGGGCGCGCCCAGGGACAGCCCGGTCCCGCCTTCCTCGCCGCCGGGCAGGACACCGGAGAAGCCGAACATGGCCCGTCCCTGGTAGCTGGAGAAGCGGAACCGGCGGTAAGGGTCGTGGATCGAGTTGAAGCTCAGGTCCACGCCGAGGATCCTGGGCAAGTCCACCACCGAGCCGACCGGGCTCCATCCCTTCTCCCCCGAGTCCCCGGCCAGGAAGTCGTAGCCGCTGGAGAGAGTCCAGTTGAGCAGGTCGATCTTGCGCAGCTCCTCCCCCACCTTGATCTTTCCCTGGAATCCGTTGCGCAGGCGCAGGTCCAGACGCCGCCGCTCGAAGGCCGACACCCCGGGATAGCGGTTGCGGCGGTTGCCGGAACTGTCGCGGTAGGCGAGGCCGGCGAACTCGGGCGAATAGGTCAGGCTCGCCGAGGGCTCCATGGTGTGGCGCAGCGCGGCAAGGGGCCCCAGGCCGCCGAAGGTGCCGTAGACGGCGCTGCCGGTCGAGACGGAGGCGGACCAGACCGCCGCGCGGCGGAAGCCCTTTACCGTGTCGGCGGCCGCGAACTCGCGGTCCACCCAGTGCTCGGACAGGTTGACCGAGGGTTGCAGGTTGAGAACATTCCAGAGGCGGCGCGAGTCGCTCAGGTTGAAGCTGTGCTGCGCCGAGCTGGAGCGGTCCTTGAGGATGTCGTAGAGGGTGTCGGCGGGCGCGGCGAGGAGCGTCGTCTTCTCGCGCTCGGTCCGCGTCGAGGAACCCCGCGAGCTGATCGAGTAGCGCAGACTGCTAAGGAACGGGAGCCGTCCCCCCTCGCCGTGCGCGTCGGGCTTGCGCCCGATGGTCCGGGAGTTGAGGGAGAAGGAATAGCTCGGAAGGGTCTCGGTGAGCGCCACCTCGTCGCGGCCGTCGCCTTCCTGCACGGCCAGGTCCTCGGTGCGGCTCGCGGTTAGGGTCATGAGCCCACCCCACTCGAAGCGGCGCGTGGCCGAGAGATCGCTCTTGAGGATCCGGTCCAGGCGCTGGCCGAAGTCGTTGCCGAGCGGTTCCTCACTGCGGAACTCCGCGCTGCGGAACTCGGCCCGCCCGGTCACCCGCCATTCCCCAAGGCTCATCTGGTGGGCGCCGGTGAGGTCGTACTGGCTCGAGGTGGAGCCCAGGGTGCGGGCGAAGTTGAGGCTCCCGTCCATCAGGTAGCGCTTCGCATAGCGCGTTTGCACGCGCCCCACGAAGCGCGACGGCCGCTCGGTGTAGTCCATGCTCGCGGTGAGGTCGTAGTACTCGCTCGCCGCCCAGTAGTAGCCGAGGTTGCGGAAGAACCGTCCGGTGTTGCCGGTGAGGCCGAAATCGAAATCGGGGGTGAGAAGGCCCGACTGCCGTCCCTTGCGGATCGAGAAGACATAGAACGGCAGCGCAAAGACGGGGATGTCGCGGATGTAGAGGGTGACCGGCTTGGCCACCACCTTGTCCTTGAGGTAGATGCGCATGCGCCGGCTGGTAAAGTGGAAGTGGGGTGCCTTGTCGTGCTCGACATTGTCGCAGCTGGTGTAGCTCCCGCCGCGGGCCAGGAACTCGTCGTCGCCGATCTTGCGGAGCCGCTCCGAGTAGATGAACCCGTCCTCGGCCTTGGTGCGCCCCGCCCCGATGGTCCCCTCGCGCGAGTCCAGGTTGTAGTCCATGCTCGTACCGACCACATCGCGCTGCTCGCCGGGCGTCTTCTCCACCAGCACCGGCCCGTCCTCCGCCTCCAGGTAGCGGCGGTCGGTGAAGAACCGCACCTTGCCCGCGGTGAGCGTGAGGGGGCCGTAGTCGAGGCTGGTGTGACCCAGGAGGTCGACCACGCGGTCGTCCATGCCGTATTCGACGGTGTCGGCCTCGTAGACCACCTTCTCCCTGCCGTCCGGCGGCGCGTCCAGGGTGTCCGCAGGGGTACCCGCCGAGTCCGCGAGGGCCGGCGCGGCGGCGGCGGCGGCCCCGGCGTCGCGGAAGGAGTAGACCCCCTTGGCCCGCCCGCTCACCCGCACCCGGTCGATCTCGCCCGCTTCGAAGAAGATCGTGATCGTGTCCCCCTGGGCTGCGTTGGTCCCGGCTCCGCGGGCCGCGTCGGCCGCGGAGGGGGCATAGCTGCTCGAGGCGCCGCCGACGGTGATCACGCGCTCGGTCACGCCCTCGGCGAAGTACATGGTGAGCGAGTCGCCCCGCACCGTGCTCACCTCCCCCGCCTTGAGGCTGTCGAGCGGGGCGTGGCGGACGGCGGCGTTGCCGTGGACCTCGGCGCGGTCGATCGCCTCCTGCGCGTCGAAGTGGAGAATGAGGGTGTCGCCGGTCAGGGTGCCGTCCCGCTCGATCACCCGCGGCGCGCCGAGGAGCAGCGCCCGGCGCTCCCGGCGGCGGTAGCTGGCCGAGTCCGACTCCGCGGTCACCCCGCCGCGCAGGACGCGGACATTGCCCGAGGCCTCGGCGTCGCCCCCCGGCGCCACCCAGAGGCGGTCGCCGGTGATGCGGGTGACCTCGCCGTCGCTGCCGGTGAGGGTGAGGGTGGGGACCTCGGTGACCCACGCGCGATCGGTGCGCAGGTCGTAAACGATGCGCTCACCCGTCAACTGCGACGCGCCGTCCTCCTCGGAGACATGCACATCACCGGTGAGAACGACCTCCTCGGTCTCCCGCCGCCAGAGAGCCTCGTCGGCGGTCATGCGCCGATCGCCGCGCCGGCCCCGCGCGTTGCCGACCATGGTGAGCGCGCGACCGAGGCGGTCGTAGCGCGCGCGGTCCGACCAGAGCTTGAGCGAGTCGGGGGGGGAGTCCACCTCGACATCCCCCTCCGCGATCAGAATCTCCTCGCCGCGCAGGTAGGTCGCCCGCGCGCTCTTCCCGCGGGTCTTCCCCTCCGCGAAGGCCACACCGCCCTCCAGCTCCGCACGCCCGGCGTCGACGAGGTAGCGGCCCGAGGGCGCCGTGATGGTGAGAGCGCCGTGGGTGATGACCGGATTGGTGATGGCGATGATCTGGCCCTGCGGCCCCGTGGTGGAGATCAGCGGGTAACCGGTCATCTCCCAGGGATCGGGGGGTTCCAGCTCCTCCGGCCCGGCGGCCGTGGGTGGAGCGGCCGTGGGTGGAGGGACGGCGGGAACGGCGGCGGAGGATGCGCTGTCCGCCTGCGCGGCGACCGCCGCGCTGTCGGCTGCGCCCGGCGCCGGCTCCACCTCTCCGGGAACCGCCGGCGCCTGGAGAGAGGGGATGTCCCCGGCGAGAGGGCGCGACTCGCCGCGCCCGGCTTCGGGAGCGTCCACCGCAGCACCCGGCGGCTCGCGGAACCAGGCGCAACCCGCCAGGGCGAGCAGCACGAAGAATGCGGCGCCTCGAAGTCGGCCCCGACCCGCGGCCGGGTTGGGTTCAGCGTGGTCCAGGGGCCTGTTCCTCCAGGAGAAGGGCCGCCGCCCCCAGAAGAGCCGCGTCGGAACCGAGTCCGGCGGGAAGCAGGAGAGGAGGCGCGGCACGGGCCACCAGCGAACGGACGCTCAGATGCTCGCGAGCCGGATCGAGGATCCAGGCGCCCGCGCCCGCGACCCCGCCGCCGATGACGATCCGCTCGGGATTGAAGATGTTGACCAGGGTCACCAGCAGCGCCCCCAATGCATGCCCCGCCTGCGCGAGCACCTCGCGGGCAACCCCGCTTCCCTGCGCGGCGGCGTCGCTGACGCCGCGGGAGGTGAGGGGTTCGATCCGGGCGAGGTAGGGATCGCCGGCGAACCCGGGGTGCCTGCGCGCGGCGCTCACGATGTCGTTCGTCCCCACATACCGCTCCGCGCAGCCGCGGTTCCCGCAGGGGCAGGGAATCCCGTCCAGCACCACCGTCGCGTGGCCGGGCTCGCCGCCGAAGCCGTTGGCTCCGCGCAGGAGCCGGCCGTCGGCGATGAAGGCGCCCCCGATCCCCGTGCCCAGAGTGAGGAAGGCCGCGTTCGCCGCTCCCCCGCCCGCTCCCCAGCGCCACTCGGCCAGGGCAAAGACATTGACATCGTTGTCGATGCGGGCCGGAATGCCGAGGCGCCTCGCGAGACCCTCGCCGAGCCGCGCGCCGGTCCAGGAGGGAAGATTGGGGGAGAAGCAGATCGCGCCCAGGTCCCGGTCGATGAGCCCCGCCGAGCCGACGCCGACTCCCTCCGCGGCGTCCCACCCCGCGGCCTCGACCAGCGCGCTCAGGGCCCGGGCCACTTCGTCCAGCACCCTCTCCGGATCACGGCCGGCGTGGCCCTCCAGGAGATCGCGCGCTGCGACCTTCGGCTCCCCGCGCAGCTCGACGGCGCCGAGCTTGATCCCGGTCCCGCCGATGTCGACGGCGAGAAGACGCCGGGGCTCCAACGGCCTAGGCCCCCACGGCGGCGGTCTGCGCGGCCCTGAGGCTCGCCCCCGTCTCCCGGTCGAAGAGGTGGGCACGGGCGACATTCACCTGGAGCAGGTAGGAGCCGCCCACCCTCGGCACCCGCTCGGGCCCGATGCGCGCGAGCAGCGCGCCGAACTCGGCCTGGCCATGGAGGAAGATCTCGTTGCCCATCGGCTCCACCACCCGCGCGCTCACCACGAAGCTGTCCGGCCCGGGAGCCGCGGCTTTGCCCGGGGGCAATTCCTCGCTCAGGATGAGATCCTCCGGACGGATGCCCAGGGTGGCGGCGCCGCGGTGGGCGCGGAGCGAAACCGCCGCTCCGGCCAGGACCACCCGCAGGCCGGGGGCGGTGAAGACCCCCTCCGCCGCCGAGCCCTCGATGAAGTTCATCGCCGGCGAGCCGATGAAGGACGCCACGAATCGGTTCACCGGATCGTTGTAGAGCTCGAGCGGGGGCGCCACCTGCTGGAGCAGGCCGTCCTTCACCACGGCGATCCGGTCGGCCATGGTCATCGCCTCCACCTGGTCGTGGGTCACATAGATCATCGTCGCGTCGAGGTCGCGGTGGAGCTTGGCGATCTCCGTGCGCATCTGCACCCGCAGCGCGGCGTCCAGGTTGGAGAGCGGCTCGTCGAAGAGGAAGACCGCCGGCTGGCGCACGATGGCGCGGCCCAGAGCCACACGCTGGCGCTGCCCACCGGAGAGGGCCTTGGGCTTGCGGTCCAGATAGGGCGAGAGGGCGAGCAGCTCCGCCGCCCGGTTCACCCGCTGCTCGATCTCCTCCTTCTTGAACTTGCGCAGCTTCAGTCCGAAACCCATGTTCTCCCGCACGGTCATGTGCGGGTAGAGGGCGTAGGACTGGAAGACCATGGCGATGTCCCGGTCCTTGGGGGGGACATCGTTCACGCGGCGCTCGCCGATGTAGAGGTCGCCGGTGGTGACCTCCTCGAGACCCGCCACCATGCGCAGGAGGGTGGACTTGCCGCACCCGGAGGGGCCGACCAGGACCATGAGCTCCTTGTCGTGGATCTCCAGGTCGGCGTTCTTCACGGCGGTCACTCCGCCCGGGTAGACCTTGGTGACATTCTGGAAACGGACCCCAGCCACAATGCCTCCTATCTGCTTCCGGGCGAAGCCGAGTCCTCCGCGGGCGGACCGCCGTCCGTGCGGCGAGGTATCGGCGGCTTGAGCGCCGCTCCCGGCAGGGTCGTCAGCCCGTCGGCGAAGATCCTGAGAATGCGCCCCAGCGTGGGCCGCAGCTGCGCCCGCGGCACGATGCGGTCGATGAAGCCGTGCTTGAGCAGGAACTCGGCGCGCTGGAACCCCTCCGGGAGCTCCTGGGCCACCGTCTCCCGGATCACGCGGGGCCCGGCGAAGCCGATCAGCGCACCCGGCTCCGCGAGCTGGACATCACCCAGCTGGGCGAAGCTCGCGGTGGTGCCCCCCGTGGTGGGATCGGTCAGCACGCAGATGTAGGGAACCCGCTCCTCCATGAGCCGCGCCAGGAGAACGCTCGTCTTGGCGAGCTGCATGAGGGAGAGGATCCCCTCCATCATGCGCGCCCCCCCCGAGGAGGAGATGAGAATGAGCGGCATGCGCTCGTCCAGGGACCGCTTCGCGGCCCGCGCGATCTTCTCCCCCACCGCGCTGGCCATGCTCCCGCCGATGAAGGCGAAGTCCATGGCGCCGAACACCACCGGCATGGCCTCGAGGGTGCCGGTGCCGGTCAGGATCGCGTCCCCCAGTCCCGTCTTCTCGCGCGCGTCCCTGAGGCGGTCCGAGTAGCGCTTGGAGTCGCGGAAATTAAGGGGATCCAGCGAGACCACTCCGGCGTCGGTCTCCAGGAAGCTCCCGGGATCGAGCAGGATCTCCACATAGCGCCGCGCGGTGATCCGGAAGTGATGCGTGCACTTGGGACAGACATGGAGGTTGCGTTCGAGCTCCTTGAAGTAGAGGATCTCGCCGCAGCCCTCGCACTTGACCCAGAGGCCGTCGGGCAGCTCGCGGGCGGATTTTCCGCCCGCGGAGGGTGGGTTGTCGCGCTTGAGCCAGGGCATCAGCCGCGCCCCCCGGCCAGCGGCGGAATGCGCCCCGCCTCGTTGAGCGGTTTCACCATCACCAGGGCGTCCTCCCGGTTGTCTCGGTAGTATTCTCGACGGATCATCGTCGTGTAGAAGCCGTTCTTGCGATAGAGCCCCTGGGCGGCGACGTTGGATCGCCGCACCTCGAGCGCGATCATCCGCGCCTTGCGCCGCGCGCTCTCGGCGATGAGATCGTCGAGAAGCCGCTGGGCCACCCCCCGGCCGCGCGCCGCCGGCGCCACCGCGAGGTTGGCCAGGTGCGCCTCGTCCGCCACCACCCAGGCCACCATGTAGCCGAGCACCGACCCGGTCCCGTCGTCGATCGCCACCCGCGACCAGCTCTCCCTGCCCCCCTCCGCTTCCCGCCGGAACGCGTTCTTCGTCCAGGGGTCGGCAAAGATGAGCTTCTCGAGCTCCGTCACCGCCTCCACCTCGGACCGGCGGAAGCGGCGAATCTCGATCCCGCCCACCGTCACCCGACCCTCGGCCTTGCGTCGGCGCCGCGAGCATAGCGCGGCTCTGCGGGCCCGGCCTCTCCCCGGAGCCAGGCCGCCGACCCCAACCGGGCCGTGGCCGCCGCGCGCTCGACCCCCGTTGGGACCCAGCGCGTGAAGACGCCTTGAGGCCAGAGAAGCAGTGCCGCGTCGCCGGCCAGGATCGTTCCCTCCTCGGGCATCTCGCTCGAGGCCGGGACCGTGAGCCGGTCGGCGTCCAATCGAACCGGTCCATCGCGCTCGACGCGAAAGCCGGCCTGCACCACCTCTCCCCTCCGCACATCCGCGGAACAAACCATGTAACTTCCTATCCTGGGAGAGGTTGCATCGTAGCAGGCATGGGCGACGCTGTCGAGACAGCCCACCCCCACCGCGGGCAGGCCGAGGGCCGCGTGGATGCCGAGCGCCGCCGCCAGCCCCACCCGGATGCCGGTAAAAGATCCGGGCCCGACATTCACGGCGACCAGGGAGAGGTCCCCCCAACCGCAGCCCGCCTCCTGCAAGAGTCCCAGCGCAACGGGCAAGAGAGCCTCCGCCTGGCGATTCCGCTCGCCCAGGTCGCGGGAGAGGACCCTGCCTCCGGGCAGGAGCAGGGCCAGTCCCCCCTCGGCGCCCACCGCGTCGAAGGCCAATGTCAGCGGCCGCCCCGGGTCGAGCCTCTTCACGCCCGGCCTCCGACCCGGACCCCGGCGGCCTCGGCGAGACGCAGGGCCAGAGGACGCGGCCCCCGCAGGGAGAGGGTCCGCTTGCCGGGAGCCGTCTCGAGGAGCGTCACCCGGACCGCGTCCGATGGAGCCGTCTCGCCCAGCCGCTCCCCCCACTCCACCACCGTCACCGAATCGGGGCCGAAGAGGTCGTCCAGGCCCAGCTCTTCCAGATCGCGCGGATCGGAGAGACGGTACAGGTCGATGTGGTGGAGCATGCGGCGCCCCGGGTAGGAGAGGAGGATGGCGAAGGTGGGGCTCTTCACGCCGAAGGGCACGCCGAGTCCCCTCGCGATGCCCCGCACCAGGGTGGTTTTGCCCGCGCCCAGGTCGCCGGTCAGGAGCAGCAGCTCCCCGCCCTCGAGCGCGCGTCCCCAGGCCTCCCCGATCGCCTCGGTGCGGTCGGGGCCATCCGCTTCCAGCGTGAAGGCCGCCTCGTCTAGCGGGGGGTCAGGGTCGCGCAAGGGAGGATCACCTCTTCCATGGCCACGCCGCCGTGCTGGAAGGAGTTCTTGTACATCCGCTCGTACTCGTGGAAGTTGGTCGGATAGACGAAGTAGTGATCCTCGCGCGCGATGAGGTAGTTCTTGTTGAGGAAGTCGTCGGGGAGCCCCCACTCCAGCGGCTTGCGGATGAGGATGGCGTCCTTCTCCTCCCCGCGCAGGTTGGCCCCATGCTTGTGCCGGAGATTGGTGCTGGTGTCGCGGTTCCCGTAGACGAGGGTGGAATGGCGCGTCTGCACCGCGCCGTGATCGCTGGTGAAGATCACCGTGGCGTCCTGCTGCGCGATGCTCTTGAGGGCCTCTCCGAGGGCCGAGTGGCTGAACCAGGACTCGAGCAGCGACCGGAAGGCGGCCTCGTCGGGGACCAGCTCCCGCAACACCGGATTCTCCGAGCGGCCGTGGGTGATCTGGTCGAGGAAGTTGAAGACGAACACCACCAGCGGCAGCCCGGCGTAGGTGGAGATCTGGCGGCGCAGGGCCTGCTCCTCGGCCT
>CAZWKH010000035.1:0-7469 GCA_964633885.1 uncultured bacterium
CACGGGGACGGGGGCCGCCGATCCGCGTGGAGTCGCCGTGGACGCGGCGGACCGTCTCGGCGTGACCACCGCCCAGCTCGGCGTCATGTTCGGCCTGAACGGCTTCATGGTGGTGGCGCTGCAGCTCGCGGTGACGCGCGCGCTCGGGCGGATCGGCCTCTCCTCGGCCATGGCGCTGGGCTCGCTGGTCTACGCGGCGTCGTTCCTGGTGGTGGCCTTCGCGGGAAGCTACTGGCACCTGTTGCTGATCATGGGGGCGCTCACCCTCGGGGAGCTGATCGTCTCGCCCCCCTCGATCGCCATGGTGTCGCTCCTGGCCCCGCCTGAGCGGGTCGGGCGCTACATGGGCGTGCACGGCCTCACCGCGTCCTTCGGCTGGTCGGCGGGGCCCTTCGTGGGCGGGCTTCTCTACGACCGGTGGAGCGGGACGCCGCTTCTCCTTTGGGGCTCTATCGCCGGCATCGGCCTCGCGTCGGCCTTCGGGTTCTGGTTCGCGCGGGGTGCGCTGCCGGGGGGGAAGGTCACTCCTCGAACAGATACACCTTGAAGCGGCCCCTCCGCTCGGCCACCGTGCCCAGGAAGCTGAACTCCTCGAGCCGGTTCGTATCCTCGTCGCGGGCGATCAAGAAGACATCCTTGAGCAGGCGGAAGTTGGCGTAGTCCTCGACGCGGCCGGCGAAAACCCCCGCGAAGCTGTACGGCCTCCCGATCAGCGCGAGTCCGCCCCTGGAGATGCCCTTGGTCAGGTCCGCGTAGTGGAAGCTCCAGGCCTCCTCGGAGGGGATGCGCAGGTACGGGCGGCTCTGCGGAAACTCCGGCCAGAGGATGAGCTCGAATTCGTCCTTGGTGACGGCCAGATCCAGGAGCCCCTGTCCGTCCCCGTCTACCGCAGCCAGGAGCACGAAACGACCCAGTTCTTCCAGGGACCGCGCACCGCCGACGAAGTCGAGATCCACCGGGCCCGCCTCGCGCCGCCCGGTCACCGCCGAGCGCCACTCGGGGTCGTAGGGCGGCGCGTACCCAGCCGAGTTCTCCACCGAGGAGCGGAACATCGAATGCCGGAGCATCTCCTGGTAGTCCGCATATTCGGGGTCCGCGGGAGTCGGCACCCGGAACTCGGCCGGGGCCTCCGCCGCACCCGCGGCCCGCGGGACCGGCCGCAGCGCCGCCTCCCGCGCGTGGATGACATAGGCCACTGCGACCGTGCCCAGCAGCAGGATGAAGCCGATCAGCCCGCCCACCCGGCCCGTGCTCCAGGTGGAGGCGGGGGAATGGTCGGGGCGATGATCGAACGCTCCTTCTCGGGTGAACTCGGGCATGGGCGACTACTCCTCCTCGGATGACGCGGGCTGATAGCTGACGGAGAGCCCGACGCTCGTTCCCTCGGTGTACCTCTGGGTCACATGCCCGCTCTGGCGGAACAGAGTGGGGCTGTCCAGCAGGTTCTCCGCGGAGAACTTGAGCCGGCTCGAACGGGTGAGGCCGTAGCTCAGAGTGAAATCGAGGGACTCAGGCGGGTACTCGTAGATGTTGCCGAGAACATTGGAGCCGTAAGCGTCCAGGCGCTTTCCGAAGGTCTTGTAGAGGAGTCCGCTCTCCAGTTTGCGCTTCCGGCTCGCGTAGAACAGGCCGAGGTTGGTCGAGTAGGGAGACTGCCCGGTGAAGGGGATCGTCACCCGGGTTCCCGAGACGGAGTCGAGCCGCACTTCGGAGGCCACCCGGCTGTAGTTGGCCACAACGCTCCAGCGGAGCATCGACCCGGGCACTTCGCCCAGGTCCAGCGCCCAGTCGAAGGCCTTCCAGAGGTTCACCGCCGAGAGCCGGCACTCCGCTTCCCAGCCGTAGAGCCGACCGCTGTCGCCGTTCATGGGACGCAGTTCGTAGGTGCCGGTGGTGGGGAAAACGAACTTCTGGATGGGGTGCTCGAACCCCTTGTGGAAGGCTGCCAGGGCGAAGAACTCCCCCGGCGCGGGAAAGATTTCCCACCGGAAGTCGAGGTTGTTCAGCCGCGCCGTCACCAGCGATGTGTCGCCCGTCTCCGAGTATCCGGTCTCGAAGTTGTAGATGGAGAAGGGACTCAGCTCCCGCAACTCCGGGCGGTTCAGGGTGCGCGAGTAGGCAAACCGCATGTTCATAGTCCGGTGCGGTTGCAGGGCAAGGCTCACCGAGGGCAGCCAGCTGCGGTCCTGCTGCTCGACCGTGATGGGGGGCGCCATGACGCTCACGAACCTGCTCGCCGCATCGACATGCTGGACGGCGTGTTCGTACCGCGCCCCGGCCACCACGCGGATGCGGGAACCCACGGGCAGATCCACCATCGCGTAGCCGGCGTTCACGCTCTGGTCCGCGGTATAGGCGTCGTTGGCCTGGGTGAGCTCCTCGAAACGGTAGATCCCGTCGTCCAGATTCGATTCGCTGAGAATCTCCTCCGGCGCCAGGGTCAGATCCACCTTGTCGCGGCCGATCTTGCGGTAGCCGAACCGCCGGAAGTCGGAACTGCGGTCCTTGGTGCGGCGCGCAACCCCGACCGTGACCTTCGCGGTTCCCTTGGGATCTCCGTCCAGCGGGACCGTCCAATCGAGCCGGTGCGAGCGGTCGTAGTCGTGGCTGAGACCGAAGATACGGGTCAGGGGATAGTTGGAGGAGCCGCCCAGCTGGAAGGGCTGCTCCGGATCCCGCTGCTCGTACACGCTGGTGCGCCGGTCCGGCTCGTGGCGGGAGGCCTCCGAGTACCCGGTGCTCCAGTCGAGGCGTGAGCCGTGGACTCCCAGGCCGTGGCTGCCCTGGAGCGCGCTGGAGAAGAGCCACTGTTCCACGAAGGAAAGCTGGGTGAGGCGGAGGGTGGAACCGCGATCGTAGTTGGGGCCCTCCGAAACCCGGGTCTTGTCCTGGGAGCTGCGGGTGTAGAGGAGGTTCAGCTTCACCTTCTCCTCGTCGCTCAGCTGGTAGGCGATGTTGCCGGTGACGCCCCCCAGCACGGAGGTGGTGGACTCCTCCACCCCGTACTCGTAGAGCGGCGGCGCCTCGGAGCTCCCCAGATACGCATTGTCCGTCCGCTCCAGATTGCGATGGCTGTTGCTCAACGAGGCCGAGGCCAGCATGCCCAGTTCCCGCCCGAAGAGGCGCGTGCCCCTCGAGAGCACCCCGGAGTAGCCGAAATTGGGCGCCGCCTCCTCGCGATGCGGGGTCCAGGTGTTGTTGAACGATTGCCCCATTTCCGCGAGTTCCTGGCTCGTGAAGTTCTGGGTGCTGATGCGCCGGTCCCCGCCCAGGTCCTGCACGGCGCGGGGCAGCGATCGGGTACCGTCGTCGATCCCCAGGAAGTCGTACTTGCCTCCGTCGTAGGTCATGAAGGGGTTGCCGGTGGTCCCCTCCGAGGAGCCGATGGAGAGACTCTGGCGGAACGCGTTTCCCGCCCCGAAGTCGCGGGTGCTGATGTTGACGACGCTGCCGCCGAAATCCCCCTCCATGTCCGGCGTGTAGGTCTTCTGGACGACGATGTTGTCGATCACGCCGGTGGGGAAGATGTCGAGGGGCACGACCCGCTTGTTCGGCTCCGGTGTGCCCACCCCCACGCCGTTGACGGTGGTCGCGCTGTAGCGCTCGCCGAGCCCGCGCACGAAAACGAAGCGGCCGCCCACCACGGAGACCCCGGTCACCCGCTGCATGGCCTCGGCCGCGTTCCCGTCCGTGGTGCGGCTCATCTCCTGCGCGGTGACGGCGTCCGCCACCGTCGCCCCCTTGCGCAAGGAGGAGATCATCGATCCCTCGGCGGAACGGATGGCCTCCCCCTCCACTTTCACCGTCTGGATCTGCACCGCGCCGGACCGCAGGGCGGCGTCGACCGGCGTCATTCCCCCGGCAACTACCACCAGGCCGCTGTGAATGACGGTCTGGTAGGTGACATAGGAAAAGACGACGCGGTAGCTCCCCGGTACGACCTTGACGGCGAAGGTGCCGTCGGAGGCGGTCATGCCGCCGCCGGCCACCGTACCCAGGGTGTCCTCGGCGGTGGTGCGGAACGCAGCCACGGTGGCGTAGGAGAGGGGCTCGCCGGTCTCCGCGTCGGTCACGCGACCGGAGAGGGTTCCCTTGGCAGGGGTCTGGGCACTGGCCGGGATGATCGATGCAAGTACGAGGAGCAGAACCGCCGGGAACATCCCCGCCGCCCTGATCCACGAAGAGCGCGGGTCCATCGTGTCGTCTCCTTTTACGGTGTCGCGGCGGTGGGACCCGCCGGAAATGTGGATGGAGCGGACTTGAACCGCCCCATCCACCGGTCACTCGCTCGGCCCAACCGCCTCAGAGGTGCAAGTTCCTTGGAGCGGGCGGAGGGCCGAGGAGCTCTCGCTCCCAATGAACAGCCGGGATCTAGCGGGCCACCACCAGCTTCCCGGTATTTTCAGTCTCCGCGGTGCGCACCCTGTAGAAGTAGAGGCCCGCCGGCATGCCCTGCGCGTTCCACTCCAGGTCGTGCCTGCCCGCACTCATGGGGCCGTCGGCCAGCTTCTCCACCAGGCGCCCGGCGATGTCGTAGATCTCCACGCGGACTTCCTGGTCGGCCGCGAGCGAGAAGGAGAGGCGGGTGGCTCCGAGGATCGGGTTAGGCGCGGCCTGGACGAGGAACCTCTCCTGCATCCCGCCCGCGTCCGGCGTCCCCAGCGCGCCGCAGTTGTACAGCGACGGGGCTGTCCCGGCGCAGTTGGCGAAGGTCTGCTCGTGCTCGATGTCGAGGCCGGTGCCGAACCAACCGGTGACGATCGAGTTGATGATCTTGCCGCCGGTCCCGCGGCGCAGGTGGATCCCCTTGGCCCCGTCGCTGGCCGGGCCGGTCCCGACCAGGGTCAGGTTCGCCAGCATCGGACTCGACTGGAGCGGGCAATCGAAGTTGAACTCGTTGTTATCGGCCTCGATACCCTTGTCGATGCCGATGAGCCCGCTGATCTGGCGCGACACAGCGAACTGCACCTTGCCGCGGAATCCCATCTGCCAGTCGTAGCTGTCGTCCTGGCCCGCAGTGGCGACGGCGTAGCGCAGGGTACCCGTACCGCCGAACCACTCGAAGAGGTCGTCGCTGCCGGCGTGGGTCTGGATGTACTCGAAGGTGCTTCCCCGGCCGACCGCATTCATGGTCAGGCAGTTCAGCTCGTTGTTGGGCGCCACCTCGAATCCGGAGTACTCGATGCGGCAGTACCGCATGGTCCCGCTGTCGTCGTCGTCGTTGGACCCGCCGAAGACCAGCGTGGCGTCGCCTTCGCTCACGCACTTTTTGAGGTCTGTGGTGACGGCGCAGTTGACCGGAGGGTTGCTGCTGTTGGGGGCGCAGTTGGCCTGGGCGTTGCCGAGAATCACCACTCCGCCCCAGTCCGACGGCGCCTGCTGGCCTTCCTGCCACCGGGCGCCGCTGGTGAAGATGATCGGCAGGGCGCGGGTCCCCTGGGCGTCGATCTTGGCTCCCTGCCGGATCACGATATAGGAACCCACCCCGCTCCCCAGGATCACGGTTCCCGGCTCGATGGTGAGGGTCGCGGGGGGGTTCACACTGATACGCCCCACCAGGAGATAGTTGCTGTCGCTCGTCCAGGTGGTGTTGGCGTTGATGTCGGTGCTGACGGTCACCACGGTCTTGGTGGTGTCGATGTCGGTCCGGCCGAGGCCGCCGTCCAGGTTGTAATAGGTCCACCCGACGGTCCAGTCGCTGGCGTCGACTCCGCCGGTGTAGGGCACGGCGCCGGCGAAGCAGACATCCAGGAACCACGGATCCAGGTCCGAGGCCTTGAGCACCATCGAACCGGCGTTGCCGGCCAGCGCGGGGCTCGACGCCTGGGGGTCCCAGCGAAGGTTGGTGTCGTCGTAGACCTGCGGGTTGAGGAGCGGGTTGACCGTCTGGTTGTGGGTGAACTTCACGGTGGCGAGCTGGGTCACCGTGTAGGCCCCGCCGGGGCAGGTCGCGCCGCCGCTTCGTGCCTGGTAGGAGCCTCCATTGTTGTCCCAGAAGATGTTGCCGTCGATCACGAGGGTCGTGTCCTGTGCGGTCGCGGGGACCGCGGCTGCCAGGGCGAGGCCGCTCAGGAGAAGCCCCCCGAGGAGCCGGCCGATCGCGAGTTTGCGCTTCATGTTCTCTTGTCCTCCCTCTTTGCTGTGTTCCTGTGTTCGGGGGCTGCGTCCGCGTTTCTCGGTCAGCGCGGGCAGCTCGAGCCCGCCTTGATGCCCACGGAGAGGACGACCGCGTCGGTCAGGTCGACCTGGAGGTCCGAGTTCATGTCGGAGCAGAAGGAGTAGGTCCCGGTCTTGATGGCGCCGCTGTGGAGCGCCGCGTCGGAGAGTCCGACCTCGCAGCTGACGCCGGGGGCCCAGCCCTCGGTGGGAAGCAGGCCCGAGTTGTCGACCGCGTCTGGGCCGACCACACCGACTTCCTTGAGCTTGATCCCGTCCGCGTACACGGTCGCCGCCGGGGGGGCTGCGACCAGGGCCGGATCGATGCAGCCGCCTCCCGCGATGAAGAAGCGGGCCTCGCCCGCGGCGTCGGTCGTAGCCGAGAAGGCCGCGTGGTCCTGGCCTGCGCACCAGCAGATGAGACCGTCGGCTTCCGCAGAGAAGACGATCTGAACGAGGGAGTTCGCCACCGGCCCCTGGCTGCCGTTGACGGTCACCACATACTCGATGCTGCCGCCGGGAGTCATCGTGATGTTGCCGACTTCGCTCAGCGTGCCGTCCGGAATGCCCGCCGCCGCTTGGCCGGCGAAGAGGGCCCCCGCGACGAGCGCGACCGCGAAGACGCGGTTGCTCCTAGTCATCCACACACCTCCTGGACAGTTGGTTGGGAATCCCCCGGACACCCTGCTGTCCGGAGCGCCGCATCGAGCCGGGCGACGCGGGAGAGAATGGACTTCGGATGGGGCGACCGGATGACAGGTCCGGTGCATTGGGGTGCCGTCTCGGTGACGATTCCGTGACGATCGCACCGGGGCGGGAACCGGCAGGGAGGGAGAGCGAGGCGAATGGTGCTACTCTATGCCGGTTTTCTCCGGCGTCGCCTGGGGCCGGCACACCCAAGAGGCCTCGCCGGGCGGAGGTATCCATGGCCGCATCGCGCAGACCGAAGGTTTCCGGAACGGCCGCGAAGGCCTCGGCGGGGGGGCCGCAACTGCTCATGAATCCGGCGAAGCCGCTCACCCGCGAGGAGCTGGTGGCCCTGCGCCGCGACATCCACCGCCATCCGGAGGTGGGATTCCGGGAGAAGCGCACCTCGGAACTGGTGCGCACGCATCTTCGCGCGCTCGGCCTCGCACCCAGGACTCTGGCCGGCACCGGCGTGACGGCGCTCATCGAGGCCCCTGCGCCGGGCCGGACCCTCATGCTGCGCTGCGACCTCGACGCGCTCCCCGTCGCGGAGGAGACCGCCTTCCCGTTCCGCAGCGCGAACGAGGGGGTCATGCACGCCTGCGGGCATGACTTCCACACGGCGA
>CAZWKH010000035.1:7479-12730 GCA_964633885.1 uncultured bacterium
CCTGCTCGGCACCGCGAAGTCGCTCGTGCAACAGCCGCCGGCGGCCGGCCGGGTGAAGCTCAACTTCCAGCCCGCGGAGGAGGGGTTGAACGGCGCCGACGCCATGATCCGCGACGGGATCATGGAGAAGCCCAAGGTGGACGCGGTACTGGGCTACCACATCTGGCAGCCCCTGCCGCTGGGCAAGGTCGGCGTCGTCACCGGTCCCTGCATGGCGGCCGTGGACCGCTTCCAGGTCACCCTGCGCGGCAAGGGAGGCCACGCGGCCTACCCGCACCAGTCGGTCGATCCCATCGCCACCGCAGCGCAGATCGTCGTTGCGCTCCAGACCATCGTCGCGCGCAACCTGAGCCCCGTCGACACCGGCGTGGTGACGGTGGGCCGCATCGAGGGAGGCAGCGCGTTCAACATCATCCCGCCGGAGGTCCGGCTCGAAGGCACGGTGCGCACCTTCTCCAGGGAAGCGGGCCGCATCATCCCCAGGCGCTTCCGGGAGATCGTGTCCGGCGTGGCCAGGGCCATGGGGGCGAGAGCGGAGATCCAGTACCACCGCGAGCATGGCCCGGTGGTCAACGACGCGAAGATGGCCGACTTCGTCCGCGAGGTGGCCCGCGATGTCCTGGGCCGCAGGAATGTGGTGGAGGCCGAGCCCTCGATGGGCGGCGAGGACCACTCCGCCTACCAGGCCCTGGTGCCCGGCTGCTACTTCTTCATCGGTTCCGCGCCCCGCAAGGGCGAAGTGTTCGCGCACCATCATCCGCGCTTCAACCCAGACGAGGATGTCCTCGAGATCGGCGCGGCCGTCCTCACCGAGGCGGCGCGCCGATGGTTGGCCCGCTAGGGCCCGGAGGAAGGAAGCGATGCCCACCACGCCACACATCGAGAGCCACTTCACCTCGAGCGCCACTGTGCGCGACATCGTCATCGGCATGGCCGACGGGCTCACCGTGCCCTTCGCGCTGGCGGCAGGGCTCTCCGGCGCAATCGACTCGAACCGCATCATCGTCACCGCGGGCGTCGCCGAGATCGCCGCGGGGGCCATCGCCATGGGACTCGGCGGGTACCTGGCCGCGCGCGGCGACAGCGAGCATTACGAGAACGAGCGGGCGCGGGAGGTGCGGGAGATCGAGGAGGTCCCCGAGAGGGAATGCGCGGAGATCGTGGAGATCTTCGAGCAGTACAGCATCACGCCCCAGGAGAGCGCGCCCGTGGTGGAGGCGCTGAAGAAGAACCCGCCCCAGTGGGTCGAGTTCATGATGCGCTTCGAGCTGGGGCTCGAACGCCCGGACCCCCGCCGCGCGCTGCGCTCCGCGGCCACCATCGGCGGGGCCTATGTCGTGGGCGGGCTGATCCCCCTCTCGCCCTACATCGCCGTCGACTTGCCCCGGGAGGCCCTGCCGGCCTCGGTGGGGCTCACCCTTGCGGCCCTTGCCCTCTTCGGCGGGATCAAGGGACGCTACACGGGCACGCCCATCCTGCGCAGCGCCGTCCAGACCGCCCTCATCGGCGGGGTCGCCGCGGCCGCCGCATTCTTCATCGCCAGCTGGATCGGATAGGAGTGAAGACCATGAACTGCGTTCACGCCAAGCTGCTCTACACCGGCACCGCGCTCCTGCGCGACGGCTACCTGCTCTTCGACGGCGAGAAGATCGCCGGAACCTCGGCGGCGCCCCGCGGAAAGGTACTGGGGAAGTTCGCGGCCGTCACCCCGGCCTTCCTGGACGCCCACAGCCACATCGCGATGGTGCGCGCGGGCGAGCCCGCCAACGAGGAAGAGTCCAACGAGAAGCTGGAGGCGCTGCTGGCGCTCTCAGACGCCCTCGACTCCGTGCAGATGGACGACGCGGCACTGCGCGACGCGGTGGAGATGGGGGTGCTCTACTCCTGCGTGCTCCCCGGCAGCGGGAACATCATCGGCGGGCGCTCTGCGGTGATCCGCAACTACGGCGCCGACAACACCGGGGCGCTCCTGGCCCGCGCGGGGGTGAAGGGCGGCTACGGCTACATCCCCATGGCGGTGACGGACTGGAAGGGGCCGCGGCCCTCCACCCGCATGGGGGCGCTGGCCATGCTGCGCGGGCGCCTCGACGAGGTGCGCCGCAAGATGGACAAACAGGGCCGCGCGGCGGGGAAGAAGAAAGACGAGGTGGAGGCGGAGTTCACCGCGGAGGAACGGGTCCTGCGCGACATCCTCTCCGGCAAGGAGCGGCTCAGGGTGCATGTCCACAAGATCGACGACATCGCCTCGCTGCTTCGCCTGGTGGACGAGTTCAAGCTGCGGATCACGGTGGAGCACGCCATGGATGTCCACCGCGTCGAGCCCTTCCTGGAGCTCAAGCGCCGCCGCATCCCCGTGGTCTATGGGCCCATCGACTGCTTCGCCTACAAGGTGGAGCTCAAGCACGAGTCCTGGCGCAATGTGCGGTTCCTCATCGAGTCGGGGGTGGAGTTCGGCCTCATGACGGACCATCCGGTGAGCCCCGCGCGCCAGCTCTTCATGCAGACCCGCTGGTTCACCCGCTTCGGGCTCAGCAAGCAGAAGGCGGTGGAGGTGGTCTCGCGAAGCAACGCGCGGATCCTCGGCGTGGACGACCGCCTGGGCACGCTGGAAAAGGGGAAATGGGCCTCCTTCACCGGCTGGAACGGCGATCCCTTCGACATCACCGCGCATCCCGTCGCGGTGTACGGCGAGGGGCGGCTTCTCCACGAGGAATAGGCGGACAGGGCGGTGACTCTTCAGATCGACATCCACCCCCAGAACCCGCAGGAGCGGCTCATCCGCCAGGCGGTGGAGGTGGTGCAGGACGGCGGGGTGGTGGCCTATCCCACGGACTCGGGATACGCGCTGGGCTGCGCGATCGGCAACAAGGAAGGGCTGGAGCGCATCCGGCGCATCCGCGCGCTGGGCGCGGACCACAACTTCACGCTCATCTGCCGCGACCTGTCGGAATCCGCCACCTACGCGAACTTCGACGACCGGGTGTACCGGATCCTGCGCGCGCACACGCCGGGCTCCTATACCTTCATCCTGCGGGCGACCAAGGAGGTTCCGCGCCGGCTGCTGCACGCCAAGCGCAAGACCATCGGGCTGCGGGTGCCGGATCACCGCATCACCCTGGCGCTTTTGGGGGAGCTCGACGGGCCGATGATGAGCACGACCCTCATCCTGCCCGGCGAGGACCAGCCGCTCTCCGAGGCCCACGACATCCGCGCGCGGCTGGAGAACCAGGTGGACCTGGTCATCGACGGCGGGTTCTGCCCTTCGGATCCGACCACCGTGGTGGATCTGACGGAGGCCGCACCGAGGCTCCTGCGCCTCGGCAAGGGGGACCCGGCGCCGTTCCGGTGAGGCGGGGCGTTGTCGCGTCGGCGGCCGCTTTGCTAGGTTTGAGGCGAGCCGCGTGGAACCCGACCCCAACGCATCGGAGCCTGCCATGCTCATCGACCGCCTCAACGAAGATGTCAAGGCCGCCATGAAGGCCCGCGACACCCTGCGCGTGAATGTGCTGCGCATGACCCTGTCTGAGGTCAAGAACGCGCGGATCGAGAAGATGCGGGATCTCACCGACGAGGATGTGATCCAGGTCCTGCGCAAGGCGGTGAAGAAGCGGGAGGAAGCGGTGGAGGCCTACCGGGCCGGAGGCCGCGCCGATCTCGCCGACACGGAGGCCCGCGAGGCCGAGATGCTGGGCGCCTACCTGCCCCAGATGGTCACCGGCGACGCCCTTCTGGCCATTGTCAAGGCGGCCATCGCCGCCACCGGCGCCACCTCGGCCAAGGATATGGGAAAAGTCATGAAGGCGGTCATGGGCGAGCACGGCGCCCAGGTGGACGGAAAGGATGTCCAGGCCGCGGTGAGGACCCTCCTGGGGGCCTGAGCCCCTGCAACCCGAGCCCGCCCGCCTGCGTAGACCCGGAAGCCGCCCGATCGATCGGGCACCGGTCACCGCAACCCCTCGCGGGCCGGAGGTGTCTCCCAAGTCAGGAGCAAGCCATGAACCGCAGAATCCTCTGTATCCCGTTGCTGATCTTGGTCTTGGCCCTTCCGTCCCTGGCCTTCGCGGGCAGGGGGGACAAGGCCGAATCGGGCCCCTGGATCCACATCGAGGTCCGCGAGGCCGGCGAGGACGGGGCGTCCGTCAATGTGAACCTTCCCATTTCCCTGGCCGATGTCGCCCTCCAGATGGTGGACGAGAAGTCCGGCGAGCATCCCCGCTTCCGCGTCGAGGACACGGACATCACCGTCGAGGAGATGCGGGAACTGTGGAACGAGGTGCGCAAGGCGGGCGACGCGGAGTTCGTGACCGTCAAGGAACGCGACGCGACGGTGAGCATCTCGCGCAAGGGCGGGGATGTTCTCGTCAATGTGGACGGCGACGACGGGGAGAAGGTGCGCATCGAGCTCCCGGTCGCGGTGGTGGACGCGCTCCTGAGCGGCACCGGCGAGGAGCTGAACATCGCCGCCGCCATCGAGGAGATGAAGGACATGGACAAGGGCGAGATCGTGCGCGTCGAAGACGGCGGGGACACGGTCCGCATCTGGATCGACTGATCGCGGCTTCCGGGCCGCCGCGCGAGGGGGTTAGCCATGCTGAAGGTCGCCGCGATTCTCGCCACGCCGCTGGTCGCTTCCGGGCTCTTCCTGGGCGCGACCGGGGTGCTCCTCGTGGATGTGCGCGAGGGGGGTCCCGACGGGATGCATATCGTCGTCCCGGTCCCGCTCATCGTCGCCCAGGCGGCGCTCTCCTTCGCGCCCGAGGAGGCGCGCATGGTGAAGTGCGGGGATGTCGCCCAGTACAGGGAGCTGGGGGTCCGGCTCGCCGAGGAACTCTCTCGCTGTCCCGACTTCACCATCGTGGAGGTCGCGGAGCGCAACGAGTCCGTGGTGGTGCGCAAGGAGGGGAAGTGCATCACCGTGGATGTGAACGAACCCGGGGAGCAGGTCCACTGCCGGATCCCTCTCAAGTCGGTGGCGCGGATCCTCGCCGCCCACGACGGCGAGGGGTTCCGAACGGTGGAGGCGATCAAGGCCCTGCGCCACGCGCCTCGGGGGGACCTGATCTATGTGCGGGACGGGCAGGACGAGGTGAGGATCCGGAGGTTGTAGCCGGAAGTACGCTGAACCTGTTGTTGGTGGTCGCTGCCTCGCCGCCGCGGTACGGACCCGCGGCGGCGTCCCTTTGTCCCTGCGAAGCTGCCCCCCCCCCCCCCCCCCCCCCCCCCCCCCCCCCCCCCCCCCCCCCCCCGCCCC
>CAZWKH010000036.1:0-12502 GCA_964633885.1 uncultured bacterium
CAGGCGATGGCTGAGATCCGTCCACTCCTCTCGGGGAAAGAGCGCCATGAGATCCCGCTCCACCTTGGCCGGGTCATGCTCCTTCGAGAGCCCCATCCGCTGCGCGAGCCGCTGCACATGGGTGTCCACCACCACGCCCTCATTCACGCCGAAGGCCGTACCCAGGACCACATTTGCGGTCTTGCGCGCCACCCCCGGCAGAGTGAGCAGCCCCTCCATGGTCTCCGGCACCTTGCCTCCGAAGACCTCGGTGATGCGCGCCGACGCCCCCAGGATGGATCTTGTCTTGTTGCGGTAGAACCCCGTCGAGCGGATCAGCTCTTCCAGCTCGGCCGGATCGGCGGCGGCCATGGAGCGGGCAGTCGGGAACCGCCGGAAGAGCGCGGGGGTCACCAGGTTCACCCGCTCGTCGGTGCACTGCGCGCTCAGAATGGTGGCGATCAGGAGCTGGAACGCGTCCACATGGTCGAGCGCGCACCTGGGCACAGGGTACTCGCGCTTGAGCCGCGCCAGGATCTCGGCGGCCCTGGCCCGGCGGGCCGCTGCGCTCTCCCGGGCCTTCACGGCCGCATGCCTCGCCGCCCCGGCCTCCCGTTCCCTCACGGCTGCTTCCGGCGGCGGCCCCGTCTGCGGGCCGCCTGCCGGCGGCGGGACTTGCGCGCCGCGCGCCTGCGCGTCTCCGCGTGCAGGATCCGCTTGGCCCTCGGGAGCCAGTCGCGGGTCTGCTCGTGCTGGGGATCGCGGGCCAGGGCCTCTTCCCAGGCGGAGACCACCAGCCCCCAACGGCGTTCCTCCCAGTAGATCCGCCCCAGCTCGTAGAGATCGGAGGCCGACAACCCGCCGCGGCGGCGGCGCGCCTCCATCCAGCGTGCCCGGAGCCGGTTCGTGCGCCGGTGCACCCACTTCCATCCCTGGAGCATCCGGTACACCCCGGGGTAGCGCGAGCGGGCATAGCGCTTGCCGTAGGCCTCGGCGTGGTCCTCCTGCGCGGGCTTGCGGATCCCATGGGTGAAGCGCTGATAGTGGTGCCCGATCTCGTGATAGAGGGTCTCGGCGAGCAGCACCCGCCAGACCAGCGGGAAGGGCCGCAGGAACATGGGCACTTCGCGGGCCATCTCCTCCGGGTAGAGCATGACGAAGGCGGGCTCGCCCTCGTAGGCCTCGAAGTACTGGCCGAGGATCTCCTCACCCTCGCGCTCGTCCAGCGGCGAGCCCCCGGAGAGGGTGATGCGCAGGATCCCCGCGTAGTGCTCCGGCGGAAGGTGGCGCAGGAGCCCTCGCGTGGTCTCCACGAGGTCCACCGGATAGCGGCGGGTGAGGTCCAGGGTCGTGATCTTCATGTTCTCTGCCCGCGGCCGCGCACTTCCGGCCGCGGCTTCTCACATCGGGTGGCGAAGCCCTTCCAGGTAGTGGTACTGGACCAGGTAGTCGAGGACCAGATCGCTCAGCCTGCCCATCGGAACCCGGGCCAGCGGCTTCACCAGGCCGTAGACCGGCCGGGTGAGCGCCATCCGGTAAAACACGCGGGCCGCGTTCAGGGTCCAGGGATCGCCGGCTCGTGGGGGATCGAACCGCTCGAATCGAAGCGCCCGTTTCGTCTCCGGGTGCTTGGCAAACAAATACGGCAAGGAGGACCTTCCGCACAAGGTTTTCTTTTCCAGGACCTCCTCGAGGGAGTGGGGGTGGATGTGGAGCGACCGCGCCCCCTCCACGAAGCGGAACGCGATGCCCCGCTCCCGGTCCAGGCGCCAGGCCAGCTCCAGGTCCTCGAACCCGTAGCGGGTGAACCCCTCGTCGAAGCCCCCGACGGCGGCCAGGTCCTCCCGGCGCACGGAGGCGTTGTTGGTGCTGAAGTACTTCCAGGGGAGCGGACCACGCGAGCCGATCTTCTGCGCCCCCCGGGTGGACATGTAGCGGTCGATGGGGGCCTGGGTGATCTCGGGGTGGTTCACCACATTGCCGATCCCGGCCATGCCCGGCGCCCCCTCGTGCAGCTCACGATGCGCGCGCAGGAAGCCGGGGACCAGCTCCATGTCGTCGTCGAGGAACACGACCAGATCCCCGCTCGCCCGCTCCAGCCCCCTGTTGCGCGCGGCCGCGCGTCCCCGGTTTTCCTCCAGCCGCACCACATGGAGCGCGAAGGGCGGACGGTGTCCGGCCAGGAAGGCGGGGGTCCCGTCCGAGGATCCGTCGTCCACGACCACCACCTCAAAGGTCTCGGGCCCGATGTCCTGGAGCTCCAGAGAGGCCAGGGTGCGGCGCAGCAGCGCTTCCTTGTCGTGGGTGGGAGTGACGACCGAGATCTTCATGGGCCCGGCGGACCGCCCGGACCGGCGGTCGCGGCGGTGGTCCGCCCCGCCGCGGGCGAGCGCCCCTCGACCAGCGCGTAGTAGATGTCCTCGACCCGGGCCATGTTGCGGTCGTGATCCGCCTTGGCCCGCACGACCCTCTCCGCGGCCTCCCCCACCCTCGCCCTGAGCGGCGCGTCGTCCAGGTACCGGCAGATCGCCTCCACCAGCCCGTCGCCGTCGCGCGGCTTCACGGCAAGGCCGGTCTCTCCGTCGCGGATCCACTCCACCGCGGAGGGAAGATCGGTGGCCACGATCGCGCAGCGGCAGGCCATCGCTTCCAGGAGACTCACCGCGGTCGCGTCCACCGAGGGGATGGTGAGGAACACCGTGCTCGCGGTGAGCCAGGCCGGCAGCTCCGCATGCGGGATGCGCCCGACCCAGTGCACGCGGTCCACCAGGCCCGCCGCCCGCGCATGGTCGCGGAAGCGCGCGTCGTCGCCTTCGTTGCCGGCGATGATGTAGTGGACCTCGGGGTGGCGCGCGCGAACCCGCGCCGCGGTCTCCACCACCAGGTCGATGTTGTAATAGGGCTGGGTGAAGGAGCGGGTGGAGAGCACCGCCGGCGCGTCCGGCGGGATCCCCAGCCGCTCGCGCACCGGCGCCCCGGGAACCTGCGGGTGGAACTTGGCGAAGTCCACCCCCCACTGCACCACCTCGACGCGGTCCTCCCGCGCGCCCAGCCTCACGCAATCGGCCACGATGTCCACCGAATCGCCCGTCACATAGTCCGCCTCGCTCAGCGCGTGGCGGGCCAGACGGCCCTTGAGCCAGGTCTGGTGCGGGGTCACATAGACATCGTCGCCCCACACGGTGAGCATGAAGGGGCGGCGGCCGCTGAACACGCCCCAGTAGCCGTAGCCGGTGAGGAAGTGGGTGTGCAGGAGATCCGGATCGATGACCCGCAGGAGGCGCTTCACCTGGACGAGGCTCAACGCGTAACGGATGGGTTTCGGTCCCCGGCGCGTGGTGATGTCGTGCACGGCGACGCCGGGCATGGGTCCCGGCTGCACGGTGAGGAGGTGCACCGAGTGGCCGCGCCGCGCGAACCAGGTGAGCCAGCGCTCCGTGTGGATGTGCCGGCCGATGGAGAGATAGGCGAGGGTGAGCGGCCGCCTCGCGCTCACGGACCCGGTTCCAGGGGGTAGGTGCGCATCCAGACCTTGTCCCGGTCCCTCCCCTCACGCCCCTCCAGGCCCAGGTAGCGGAACACCGAACGGTACTCGGGGAACTTCTTCTCCATGTAGCGGACGAGCCGGTCCCCATAGGCCGCCTGGGCGAGGGTGTCGCTCATTGCGCCCGGAGCCTCGTAGCGGACCAGGAGGCCCAGGCCGTCGCTGAGGATCGTGTAGGCGATCGAGTACACGCGGAAGGAATCGGGGGGGGCGGCCCAGACGACGAGACGGTCGGCCGGGAGATCGCTCACCGTGATGCGGCGCTGCTGGCGCTGGAGGATTTCCACCTCGGCGGGCTTGATCCAGACCGCCGGCACCGCCAGGTCGATCGCGATGTTGTAGAGGAGCGCCGCGTTTCTCAGGTTCCCCTGCTCGCGCTGCGCCGCGGCCTCCTCCGCGTAGGCCGCGGACCCCTTGCCGAAGATCGTCGCGGGCCTCACGAAGAACGCCGCGATCCGCCACCCACCGCCCTCTTCGCGGAACCATACCGTCGAGTAGTTGAAGGTCTCCCCGCCCACATCCCCCACCTGGACGAGCGAGGCCTGCTCCGGATGGTCGAGCAGGAGGAATGTGGTGAGGGCTTCCTTGCCCGGCTCGTTGCACTCGAGTCGATGCTGGTAGGGCGTCTGCCCTCCGAACCGGATCGTGGCCAGCGACCGGGTGGTGAGCGGCGGGAACCCGAGCTGGCGCGCCGTGTGGGCGATGGGGGCCAGGAACTGCTCCGGCGAGTTCTTCTCGCGCACCACCGGAGCGGCTTCTTCGTAGATCGCCTGGGCCTCTCCCTTGCGCGCGTGCTCGTAGAAGCGGGAGGCCGCGTCCTCGACGGCGGAACGCACCGAGGCCGGGACATCCTCACCGAAGGCGCAGCCCTCGGGGAGCTCCGCGGGACCCTTGCCGCAACCGGCCAGGAGCCCCAGAGCAGCGAGCGGCATCGCCCAGCGGCCCAGACCGCGACATGTTCCCGCCAGGACCTTGCACAGCGTCATCATGGCCTCCCGATCCAAAGGCGCCTGAGTGTAGAGGCGCCGCCCGAAGGGAGCAAGCGCCGGCGGGCCGGAGCGACCCAGGCCGCCTCGTAGAAAAACCGCAGCGTCTCCTGCGGCCCCCCCCCGAAGGCCCGCTTGAAGAATTCCACCCTGGGGTCGTCGGCGCTTGCGCCGAAATCCCAGGCCTGCTGTCCCCCGCGGGCGGCATCCGCGATGGCCTCGTGCATGAGCAGGGTGAAGGCGTGAAGGGGGCGGGCCTCCTCCGAGGCTCCCGTCACCCAGGCGTGGGAGTCCGCGCCCCTGTTGGCCAGGACCAGGGCCCCGGCCACCACCCGGCCCCGATGCCGCGCCAGCCACACCCTTGCGTCCTCCCCGAGCACGGCCAGAACCTCTGCCAGGCTTTCGCGGGGATGGTGCCAGGGAATGGCCCGGCCCCTTCCCTGAGCCCGATGCAGGGCATGCAGCGCGGCCAGGGCCTCCTCCCCCGCTTCCGGCGCGACGCTCACGCCGAACTCGCGTGCGCGGCGCGCCGCGGTGCGGGCGCGGCCCTCGTAGCCGTTCCACACCGCTTCCTCGCCGCCTTGCAGGTCGATGATCCAGGTCGAGCCGGGCCGTGCGTGGGCGCCTAGAACCGCGGTGAGCTCCTCGCGCAGCATCGGCGCCGGCCGGCACAGCGTCATCTCGAAGCGGAAGACCCCTCGCCGTCGTGCGCGGCGGTGGAAGGCCTCGAGCAGCGCGCGCAGGCCCCCGCGCGACGCTGCCGTGGAGAGGACCGGGCCGCCGCAGCTGCCGAAGGGGTTCGAGACCACCTCGGTGAGACCCCACACCCGCTTCTCCAGGAGAGGCACGACGCCCGTGACCTCTCCCGACTCCTCCAGGATGAGATGCGCGGGCCGCAAGCGCGGGTAGGCCCGGCCCATGGCCTCCAGCCAGCGCGGCTGAAGGAAGAGCGAGGACTCTCCCGCCCCCTCCAGGAGCCGGATCGCCGCGGGAGGGAGGCCCGCAACGCAGCGCACTTCCGCCATGGCCGTTCAACGACCCGCGCGGGCCCCGCCGAGGCCTCGGCGGGGCCATGCGAAGAGGAAGCCCGCCGCGCGGCCCATGGTGCCCCGGCCCGCCAGCATGGCCACCGCGCGCTCCTCCTCCGAACGGGTCAGGTAGCCGCCGCGCACCAGGAGGAAGTTGCCGAGGACCCCGAGTCCGGCGGCGAGGAGAATGAGCTGCCACCAGGCGAAGGGCGGCAGGGACCGGCCGGCCGCCACACACAGCGCCCAGACGACCGTCGAGAGGAGGAGGCGCTTCACGAAGAAGCCGAGGGGAGGCCTCGGCAGGCCCAGCCGGTGGAACACCAGGAGGCTGTACGCCAGAACGATCGCGGAAGCGATGGGCTGGCCGAGAACGAACCCCGGCAACCCCAGGTGGAAGACGCGAACGAACAGGGTGCCGAGCCCGAGGTAGATGGCGAGCCAGAGGGCGTCGGAGAGCACCGCGTACCAGATGGCGCCGACCGCGCGCAGGAAGAGGACCAGCGGCTGGTTCAGGCAAAGGAGCGGAAGCACGGCGGTGAAGATCCAGATGACCGGCGCGCCGGAGAGGAACTCTGGGGTGCTCACCAGGAGGAGGAGCGGGCGCGCGAACACGGCGAGGAAGACCATGAGCATGAGGCCGAGCCCCAGCTCGAGCTTCATGAAGAGCTCCATGTCCCCGCGCAGCTCGTCGCGGCGGGGGCTCTCCCACTTGTGCGTGATCTCCGGGAACATCACCTGGAACGGCACATAGAGGAGACGGCGGGCGAAGAGCTGGAGCCGCGCCGCGACATGGAAGACGGCCAGGGCGGAGAGGGAGACCAGCATCGCCAGAAGCGGTTTGTCGAGCTGCTCGATGGCGATGAGGAGGATCCCCGAGACGGCCACGCCCTCCCAGAACCCGCGCACCTCCCGGAACACCCCGCCGGTCTCCGCGGGGGCCGTCGTCTCGCGCCGCAACCGCGCGAGCAGCGCCGTGAGCAGGATCCCGCCCGCCCCCGCGACGAGTAGGCTCGCCCCCAGGAAGACCCAGAGCGCGAGATCCACGGTCAGCCGGTGGCGCAGGAGGAAGTAGCCCACCGTGACCAGGGTGGAGAAGAGGATCTCCAGCACCGCCATGGCCACCATGCGCCGCAGGCCCCGGAACACCGCGTTGTTCACCGCGCGCAGGCTGCCGCTGGCCATGGCCAGATAGCCCAGGATGAGGAGCCAGCGGTCCACCACGGAGGTGCCCAGGATCCGCGCGGCATAGGGGCCGGCCAGGAGCAGCACCCCCACCATCACCAGCGCCGCGACGAAGAAGACCCGCAGGGAGAAGGCGAAGAGGGCGGAAAGCCGCGCCAGCCGGCCCTCCGCGTCGAACTTCGCACCGTAGCGCACCAGCACCTGGGGAAGACCGAGCTCCGAGAGGGTGCCCAGGAGCGCACCCACCGCGAGCACCGCGGACCAGAGCCCCACCGCATCCTGGTCCAGAAAGTTGGTGAGGATCTTGACCTGCAGGAACGCGAAGATTGCGGTGACGAAGAAGGATGTCCCCAGAGAGAGCGTGTTGGTGCGGATCCGGCTCATCGGCGGCCCCGCCCCTCTGCCCTCGCGCCCCGCGCGGTGAGCCTCCGCGGTCTAGGCATAGTCCGTGTCTCCGTCGGTCAGCTCGAAGCGCGCCGGGTCGGCAAGTGCTCCCGCGGTCTCCGGGGCCGCCGGGAACCAGCGCGCGAGCGGGATGCCGATGCGCCGGCGGATGAAACCCGCCCGGTCGGCGATGCCCTTCCAGGGACCGTTCTCGCTCGGACACCACTCCACCAGCCAGGCTCCCGCCCGGGCCTGGACCTCCACCAGCTTCGCCGCCGCCGCCGCGACCTCGCCGGGCGGCGCGTCGCCCCAGAGATCCAGCACCCGCTCGCGGGTTCCGGCGCGCACCGTCACGGCGAGGAGCCGCGGATCGCCCGCGGGATAGCTCCAGACGCGGTAGTCGAGGCCCGAGGCCGCGCCGTAGCGCCAGCTCACGAAGGCCCCGTCGCGCACGCCGCGCACGCCGGGGCGGCCCGCCAGACGGGGCCAGAGGCGCTCGGCCACCCGCCCCGGCTCCGTCTCGCGCTGCCAGACCCCGGAGAGATGCCCCAGGCGCAGCGCGTTCGCCGAGCGGAGCCAGCGCAAGGGGTGATCCAGCGCCCCCGGGATCCAGGACGCGACGAACCGGGGGCTCACCACGATCTGCCGCCGCTGCAGGCCGGGGTCGATGAGGTGGTCGAGGCGGCGGTGCCCGCGGATTGAGCGCACGCTCGGCAGCGAGAAGAGCATCGGGATGCCGCGTTCCGCCGCCGCCCGCTGCAATCCCCTGCCGATGGCCACCGAGACCCCTTGCATCTGGAACTCGGGGCGGGTCCAGGAGCGGCCGATCTGCGCGACCAGGACGCGGCGGCCGTCCACCATGAAGTCCCAGGGAAAGATCGCGCGGGTGCCTGCGATGCGGCCGTCGGGCGCGACCGCGACCAGCACCACCGCCGGCCCCGCCGGGTTCTCATCGAGGAGCCACCGCGACCGCAGCGCGGCGACATCGCTGAAGGTGGCCTCCTCCTCCCGGCGCAGGATCTCGCGTTCCCGCGCCGAGGCCTCGCGCACGATCCACTCGATCATGCCGCTCCTCCCGGCGGTTCGGGGAAACGCAGCGGAACGAGAGGAACCCGGACCACTCCCGGCGCTCCCGGGACGGGCTCGACCGCGAGCGGGCGTCCCTCGAAGAGGAATTCGGGCGGGGCGCCGGGCGCCATGGTCCGCAACGCGAGGCCCGCCAGGTCTTCGACCGCGAGCCGGCGCCCGTCGGGGAGAGGATCCGCGCGCAGCGCGACCCGCCCATCCGCACCCTGCTCCACGCGCAGCGCGTCGCGGGCCTCCGCATAGGCCAGGAGCCGGCCCGTGGTGGTGACCCACAGGCGCCCGCCCTGGACCCGCTCCGCCAGAGCGCGCAGAGCGGCGAGCCACACAGGATCCAGGCTCTCGAAACGGCGCCCCGGGTGCTTCGCCCAGTGAAGGAAGAGGATCGAGATCCCGCCCGATCGTTCGAGCGCGTCCAGGAATGTGGGGCGCAGAAGCCAGGGCAGGTCCGCGAGGGTGGCGCGGGCAAAGTCGCCGCAGCGCATGAAGCTCTGCACCACTCTTCCGTCCCGCATGGTGCGCGGCGCCAGGAGCCGGTTACGCAGCACATCGGGATGCGGGTGCCGCGCGAGGGTTTCACGGTAGGCGGCGCGGCGCGAGAGCGCGCGGGCGGCATGGGCGAGGACCTCCCGAGGCGCCGGCGACCCCGGCGCGAGCCAGTCCCTCACGCCCAGCGGACGGGCCTGCCCCGGGATCCGCGTCAGCTCGCCGAGCCAGGCGTAGCGCAGCCCCAGGGACCAGGTGAGATCGAGGTGGTACTCGGGTGCGGGCGCGCCCTCCGCCTCAGGGTTCTCCGGCAGATCGCCGCAGCCCGACCAGAGGTTCTGGAAGTCATGGGCCCCGCCGTGGTTCACCCAGACCTTCGGCGCGAAGCCCTCATCCCGCAGGGCGGCCGCGGCGCGCTCGGCATGGCCCCGCGTGAAGCCGCCGTGGCGGCTGAAGTTGCCGTAGCTGTGGAGCGTGTCGAGGTACCCCGCCCGGCCCAGCGCGCCGATCCACGGCGCGAACTCGGAGGGCTCCCCGCCCAGGCCGCGGAAGTAGGAGGCCGGCTGGCCCTCGGGATCGTCGCTGTAGAACCAGAAGGAGTCCCCGATCTCGAGTCCCAACCCGGGACCGAAGCGCGTCGCCTGGGCGGTGTTGAGGAAGCGCAGAAACTCCCACCAGCCCCGCGGCTCGAGGAGATCGTCCAGGTCGTTCGAGATGGCCAGGGCCGCCCGCACCGGCGGAGGAAAGGGGAGGAGACGCACGCCGCTCACGGCCGGACCTCCTCCCAGACCACGCCGCTTGGACAGCCGCTCCCGGCGCGGGTGCCGCCTTGCGCCGCGTAGGCCTCGGCGAGGTCCCGCTCCAGGGTGTCTCCCCGTCCGGCGGCGCAGGTGAGGAGCGCGATGGAGCCCGGAAGAAGCGCGCGCACCTGGGGCAGGTCCTCCGGGCGCGGCGCCCAGACCGCGGGGCGGTTCCAGATCCAGGCATAGAGTGTGGGCGCATCGGTGAGGACCACCGAGGCCTCGGCGCGGGCCCGCAACCCGGGTTCCGACAGCAACGCGTTGAACCCCCTGGCCGCCATGAGCGCGCTCTCCTCGCTCCCCCTGGCCCCCAGCGACGCGGCCAGGAGCACCGCGCCCACCAGCGTCGCCGCCGAGGCCAGCAGCCCGCGCCGCGCGGGAAGGCGGCTCATCCCAAGCGCCGCCCCCACCGCGAAGGCGGGGACCAGCGGGCCGAGAAAGCGGGGAGCGTACTCCATCGGCGCGAGGACCGCGACGACCGCGACCGTTGCCGTGACCAGGCCTGCGAGAAATGCCCGCCTTCGCGGCTCGCCGCCGCGGCGCAGGATCGCCAGCCACAGGAAGGGGGCGAGAAACGGCGAGGGCAGGAGCGCCAGGTCGCGCAGGAACCGCGCGAGATCGAGACCGGTCTTCGTCGCGACATCTCCGGGATGGGCGGCGACGAAGGCCCAGGGCGAGACGGCGCGCACGGCCAGGGTGCGCGAGGCCTCCCAACCCGGGAAAGCGCGGGTATCGTGGAAGAGGAGCGAGGTCGCGTTGAAGAAGGGATCGCCGGTCAGGGCGATGAGACGCAGGTGCCAGGGTAGTACGACAAGCGCCGCGCCGCCCAGGAGCAGCAACGCGGCGGAGAGCCGCATGCCCCGGCGCGAGGTCCAGACCGCGGCCAGGAGGCCGGGCAGAAGGATCCAGGTCTCCAGGCGCAGCAGCGCGGTCGCGCCCAGGAGAAGCCCCGCGCCGAGCCACGCGATGGGTCGGCGCGCGACCAGCACCGCGGCCAGGAGCAGCGCGACCAGGGAGGCGAAGAGGGTGGTGGTGACCAGCGGCTCGCGGGCGCCCAGCACCACCGGCGCGAGCAGCGTCCAGAGAGCGGCCAGCGCCGCCCAGCCGGGAGGGAGCAGGGTCCGGCCGAGAACATAGGTCGCCATGGGCAGAAGGAGGATGAAGCAGGCCTGCAGCAGGAGCATCGCATCCGGGTGCGCGCTTCCCGACAGCGCGAAGACCCCGGCCAGGAGCGCCGGGTATCCGGGCTGCCGCCAGAACTGGGGAAAGGCCGCCGGAGCCGTGGTCTGCGGGTCCTGCGAAGCCACGCGCGGTCCGCCGCCCGGGGTCACCGACTCGGGGAGGAAGGGCACATAGGTGAAGAGGCTCGAGAAGCCTGCGCCGGATGCGATCTGGCGCGCCTGCTGCAGGTAGTCCCAGGCGTCCGAGATGTGCTTCAGCCGGTGCGGCGCCGGCAGCTCGACCCAGGCGCCGTCGGCGCGCTGGAAGGGCACGCTGCGGTAGGGCAGCAGCACCAGGGCCGCCACCAGGGCAGCGGCCGGCAGGAGCAGGAGCAGATGCAGCCGCGCGCCGCCCCGCGTCAATCCCATGCCGGACCCTTGCGCAGCCGCCGCCACCATCCCGCGACATGGAAGCAGCGCAGCACGGGGACGGGACTCGCGCCGAAGGACTCCTTGAAGAACTCGATGTTGGGATTGCCGCCGCTCCCGCCGAAGTTCCACAGGGCGAGGCCGCGGGCACAGGCGTCGCGCAACGCGTCGTTCATGAGCTTGTGGTACGCGCGGACGGGCCGGGCGGAAGGCGCCGAGCCGCTCACCCAGGGGTGGATCTCCCGGCCGCCATGCTCCAGGTACATGCACGCCGCCAGCGGCACCCCCTCGCGGCGGGCCAGGTAGATGCGGGCGTCCTCGCCGAGGCTCTCCACCACCGCCCGGAAGGCCTCCTCGCTGTAGGGCGTGATCCCCTCCCAACCCCGCGCCTGCTCCGCCTGCAGCCGGTGCAGGATCGCGATCGCCTCTTCCCCCCGCTCCTCGGCCACGGTCACCCCCGCCCGCTCCGCCATGCGCACGCAGTTGCGCGTGTTGCGGTCGTAGCCATGCAGCCAGAGCTCCTCGAAGCCGGGGCGCAGGTCGATGACATGGGTGCGGAAGTCCTGGAAGCTGTCCCCCAGGGAGAGCGCGAGAGAGCCGCGCAGCGGCTCCGGCGGATCGTAGACCGTCATCTCGTAGCGAAGGGTCCGGCTCCCCCGTACCAGCCTCCGGAACGCCTTGCCGAGCGACCCGGCGGTGGCGGGATCGGCGTCCACCGCCAGCAGGGGGCCGCCATGGGTACCGAAGGGCATGGAGAGGTACTGGTCGAGGCCCAGGCGGCGCAGGCGGACCAGGGGAACCATTCCGGCCAGTCGGCCGGCGTCGGTGGCGAGGAGGTAGAGCGGCCGGTAGCGCGGATGGGCGCGGGTGATGGCCTCCATCCACCGCGGATGGAGGAAGAGCGTCGCCCGCGGGTCCTCCTCCCACAGGCGCGCCCAATCCCGCGGGGCCTCGGCGGATCGTTCGACGCGCAGCACGGCTCCCCTACCGATCTCCTTCGGGAAGGGGCGCGCGCCCGGCCGGCCGGGCCGGACTTCCCTCCCGCTCCTCGTCGTGGCGCAGCCGGGCCTCGGGGAGGAGCCGCTCCAGCGCCCGCGCGATTCCCTCGCGGTCGGCCGAGCGGGCCAGGGCCTCCAGCTCGGGAATCGCGGCCTCCACCGCCGGGCGCGCGCCGTCGCGCCGCCGCGCCGCGCCGATCTTGGCCACCGCGGTGGGGACCAGCTCCTCGGCGTCGTGGAGGAGCTCCTCGCGAAGCTTTTCCCCGGCATGGAGGCCGCTGATCACGATGGGGATGTCCGCCTCGGGGCGCAGGCCCGAGAGGGTGATGAGCTCGCGGGCCAGGTCGAGGATGTGCAGCTGCTCGCCCATGTCCAGGATGAAGATCTCGCCTCCGGTTCCCAGGGCGCCCGCCTCCAGGACCAGCATCGCCGCTTCCTTGACC